>JBQCHB010000383.1:0-3598 GCA_051955075.1 Flavisolibacter sp. | reverse complement strand
AGATCGGCACCTGCATCCTTTGCTTTTTGTATGCCTTCAATAATTTTTCGTGCATTTTCTTCAAAATTTCCAATATGATAGTTTTGCTGCGCTAAGAAAATCTTCATCTTCGTTAATTATTCGATAGAGTTCAAAGTTCTGTAATAAATTATAAATAAAGCCGTTAAACCGCCATGCGCCAATTAACAATACTTGCCACCGTTCTTTTTCTTTTCTCGTGCAACAATGAAAAAAACAAACCAGATGTATCGGACATTAAAGTAAGTTTTAAGATTGAGCGGTTTGAGCAAAGTTTTTTCAGGATAGATACGAACCAGCTCGCCATTGGACTAAACAACGCCAACAAACAGTTTCCTGACTTTTTTCCTTTTTATATGCAGCAGATTTTGAGGCTGCCTGCTAATGATGCAGCAACGTATCCGGTCATTAAGCAGATCATCAAAAGTTATTCGCCTGTTAACGATTCTATTCAAAAAAAATACAGCAATCTTAACTGGTTGAAAGATGAGCTAACCCAGGACTTTAAATATGTGAAGCATTATTATCCTGCATATAAAATACCTGACGTAATTACTTTCATTGGAACTTTTGATGCGCCGGGCATTGTACTAACACAACATTATCTGGGCATAGGGTTACACCAGTATGCAGGCAAAAATTTTTCAGTCTATAAAGATCCGCAATTAGCAGAAGTGTATCCGGAATATATCTCCCGCAGGTTTGACAAAGAATATATGGCGCCCAATTGTATTAAAGCCATCGTGGATGATATTTATCCCGACAGTAGTACAGGCCGTTCGTTGATAGAACAAATGGTTGAAAAAGGAAAACAATGGTATTTGCTGGATAAATTTTTACCCGATGCACCTGACAGTTTGAAAACAGGTTATACGCAAAAGCAGTTGAGTTGGGTAAAAGAAAATGAGGGAAATATTTGGGGGTTCTTTACGGCCAACACCGATATTTATACAATTGATCCTTCTGTAATCCAGGATTATATTGGCGAAGGCCCGTTTACCCGCGGCATGCCCGAAAGCGCATCGCCGGGGAATATTGGCCAGTGGGTGGGCTGGCAGATTGTAAAAACTTTTGCTGAGAAAAAAACGGAATTAAGTGTGCAGCAGGTTTTAGCAACACCGGCTAAAATTATTTTTCAGGAATCGAAGTACAAACCGAAATAGTCTGAACTTGGATTTGGGTAGATTGAAAGATTAACGAGGATGATGATTATATTGAAGTGCTTAAATATCTCTTTTCAATAGAACTAATACGTTTATGGTTAATTGGAAATGACAAGAATCAAATTGATACTATTTATTTGTGCTACACTTCTTTTATCTTGCGCAAACTACTTAGACAGTATAAGTAATTTGGTTTATAAAGAAAACCGCCTAAGAGAAAGTGATGTTTTATTTAGCGCCAGGTTAAGCGATAGTGACAGAGGTTACTATACATTTTATGCTACAAAAGACAATCATTTTCAATTATCCATATTAAATTCAATCCCGTTAAAAAAAGGAAGCCAACATCTATATGCTGGCACTTTCACTAAAAAGGATGATAGCTTGAACTTGACTTTCTCAAGAAATCATTTTCCTTCAGGCTTGGAAAATATCATTATAAAAAGTGACACCTTGTTCATTAAATTAATAGATGTAAACGAACGTCTCTCCTTACCTATCAGATACGTCACTAAAATTGTTCAATAGAATTTCAACTGTACAAGAGTGCGACGCAAGAAAAGCAAAATGGTAGCAACTCAGCCGGGCACATAAAGCTTACTTTCCTGGCAAAGATATTTGCATCTGGTTAACACCTACTCACCACTAACAACTCGCCACTCACTAATTATATTTAAATGGCGTTATCATATCAAAAGCAGGAATACTTACTTCAAATAATTCCTTAGTATGAATATTCTCCATTAAATAAGTTCCGTGCATACGACCTATCTCTGTGTGGAGATTGCAACCGCTTACATATTGGTATTCTTCGCCGCTGCTGATAACGGGCTGCATGCCCACCACACCTTCGCCTTCCACTTCGCGAACGCTGCCGTCGCTGTCAAATATGTTCCAATGCCGGCTGTGCAGTTTCACCGGGAATGAATTATGGTTTTCAATGGTAATACGGTAAGCAAACATAAACTCCGACTGCATGGGGTTGGAATAATCCTGTTGATAGAACGTTTCCACGCTTACTTTAACACCTTCCGAAATCATGCTTATCATACAATAGGTTTTGGTAAATGTAAAACAAAGTTGTTGCCACAAATTATAAACGAATTATTTGGAGTAAAAGATTCTACATGGTTTATTTTTGCGGCACAAAAACCTCAAGGTTCCAGCGTAAGCCATTTAAAAGTGGCATCTTTACAAGATTGGTTTGCAGGCTTTTGAAAATAAATAGTTTACGTATGAAAATAGCAGTAGCAAAAGGTGATGGTATTGGCCCGGAAATCATGGATGCGGTTTTAAAAATATTTGATGCCAACAAAGTAGGCCTTCAATACGAATTTGTGGAAATGGGGAAATGGGTGTTCGATAAAGGCTTTTCCAATGGCATGACGCCGGAAGCCCAGCAGACAATTGAAAACCTGGGCATTTTGTTTAAAGGCCCCATGGAAACACCAAAAGGCAAAGGCGTGAAAAGTGTGAACGTTACAGCCCGCAAGACCTGGAACACTTATGCTAATAAAAGAGTGTTTCAAACACTTCATGGCGTAGATACGGTTTTTAGCAAAGCCGGGATTCCTATCGATGTAACCATTGTAAGAGAGAACATTGAAGATACCTATGGCGGTATTGAACACATGCTTACACATGATGTGGCGCTGAGCCGCCGCTTTATTACAAGGCCCGGAAGTTTGCAGGTAATTCGTTACGCTTTTGAAATGGCCAAGCAGAAAGGTGCAAGACGCATCACCTGTGGCCATAAAGCCAACATCATGAAGCTGACTGATGGTTTGTTTCTTGAATGTTTCTATGAAGTAGCCAAAGAATACCCCGAGCTAAAGGCTGATGATAAAATTGTGGATGATCTTGCCATGCAGTTGGTGGTAAAACCCGACCAATACGATGTGGTGGTGATGACCAATTTGCAGGGAGATATTATTTCTGATTTATGCGCAGGCTTAGTGGGAGGATTAGGTTTTGCTCCTTCGGCCAACATTGGCGATCATATTTCCATCTTCGAAGCCGTACACGGCACAGCGCCGGATATTGCAGGAAAGAATATTGCCAATCCAACCGCCTTATTGCTGAGCGGACTGGCTATGCTGCGCCATTTGGGCTTAATGGAAAACGCCGCAGTTATTGAAAATGCTTTACTCTACACTTTAGAGCAGGGCGTGCATACCGGCGATTTTGGCGACCGCTCTATTCCTTCATCCAACACCACGCAATTTGCCGAAGCCATTATTGGCAACTTTGGTAAGGAACCAAAAATTGGAGCCAAGCCAATATTACCCAACCAGCCCGAAACGCCGGCTGTTTGCCATTTGGACCGCAATGCCATGATGGTTTCTACAGAAGCTGAAGATGAAAAAATTGTTGGCGTAGACATGTTTATTGAAAGCATCGAACAGCCGGAAGTGATC
>JBQCHB010000382.1:0-6105 GCA_051955075.1 Flavisolibacter sp. | reverse complement strand
TAAAAGACGCAGTAGATTTCAACCTGAAATTAAAGCCTTACGAAAAACATACGCTGAACAACGGTGCCGAAGTGTACACCGTTGATGCCGGCGCCGAAGATGTGCTACAGGTAGAATGGGTTTTTTACGCCGGCAACTGGTTTGAAAAAAATAACCTTGTAGCAGCCAGCACTAATTTTTTATTGAAGAACGGAACTACCCATAAAAACGCTTTTCAGCTCAATGAACATTTTGAATATTACGGCTCTTACCTGAATCGCAATTGCTTTAACGAAACTTCTGTCATTACGCTTCATTGCTTAACAAAACATCTTGAGGTGCTGCTGCCCGTGGTAAGAGAAATGCTAACAGATGCCATCTTTCCGCAGGAGGAAATTGAGATTTACAAGCAGAACATGAAGCAAAGGCTGAATGTAAACCTGAAAAAAAGCGATTTTGTTGCAGGCCGGCTGATCGATACGTATCTCTACGGCGAACAGCATCCTTATGGCCGCTTCAGCCGCTTCGAAGATTTTGATACCTTAACAAGAGAAGAATTACTTGGTTTTTACAAACAATACTATCAAAATGGAAAGTTTACCATGTTTGCTGCCGGCAAACTTCCATCCAATTTGTTTCCCTTGCTCAACCAGCACTTTGGCGATTTAAATAACACGCAGGTAAACGTTGCTCCCATACAATCTTTGCAGGCAGCAGAAAAAAAATACCGGGTTGTTAACGATCCGCAGGGTGTGCAGGGTGCTATACGCATGGGTGCCAACTTTCCCAACCGCCATCATCCCGATTTTATAAAAGCACAGGTGCTCAACAATCTTTTTGGCGGCTTCTTTGGCTCAAGGCTAATGAGCAATATACGCGAAGAAAAAGGTTACACCTATGGCATTTATAGCTATCTGGAAAACCACATCCAGGAAAGTGCCTGGGTCATCAGCACCGAAGCAGGACGCGATGTGTGTGAAGCCACCATTACCGAAGTGTATAAGGAAATGGAAGAACTGCGCAACGAATTAGTTGACGATGAAGAATTGCTGTTGGTTCGCAATTATATGATGGGTTCTATTCTCGGCGATTTGGACGGCCCCTTCCATATCATCAACCGCTGGAAGACGATTATTTTAAACAACCTGCCTGAAGATTATTTCTATAAACAAATCAACACCATTAAATCTGTAACAGCAGAAGAACTGCAACAGCTGGCCAACAAATATTTATTGCCTGAAAAGTTTTATGAACTGGTTGTAGTCTAACCCCCATTGAGCTGAATTAATAGATTAGCAATAAGAGCCCTCAAAAATTGAAGGCTCTTTATTTTATAGTCAAGGTTAATCTCTTCATTAATCCTAAAAATCTCCTCAAATCCAGGTTCAGACAGTTTACATTTGTGCAAATCATCACTATGGGCTTCATCATTAAACTGCTCATTACTGCTGTTGCCGTATATCTAGCAGCTTATCTTTTACCTGGCGTAACCATTACCGATGTAAAAACAACCATCATCGTAGCATTGGTATTAGCGTTGCTTAACACTTTTATCAAACCCATTCTTGTCGTTCTCACTATTCCTATAACCATTATTACACTTGGATTATTTCTTCTTATCATCAACGCACTTATGGTAAAATGGGCCGCTGCCCTTGTCAGCGGCTTTCATGTTGATGGCTGGTGGTCGGCATTTTTAGTAAGCCTGATTGTAACGGTTGTCAGTTATATTTTAAGCGGCCTTATTGGCAGTCGCGATTAATTACAATTCAATATCATGGACTTTTACAGAAGAAGCCTTACGAACGAAGAACTGCTCCACATTTACAAACAATTATTGTGGCCGCGATTAATTGAAGAAAAGATGCTGGTGCTGCTGCGCCAGGGAAGAATTTCTAAATGGTTTAGCGGCATTGGCCAGGAAGCCATTTCTGTTGGCGCCACGCTGGCTTTAGAAAAGGACGAGTGGATCATGCCCTTGCATAGAAACTTAGGCGTATTCGCCTCCCGGAATATGCCCTTGCACAAGCTATTCAAACAATGGCAGGGCAGCCAGGATGGATATAGTAAAGGACGGGAAAGAAGTTTTCATTTTGGATCGAAAGAACATCATATCTGCGGCATGATCTCGCACCTTGGCCCACAATTGGCTATTGCCGATGGTGTGGCATTAGCCTATAAACTAAGAAATCGAAATAAAGTGTCGCTGGCTTTTACCGGCGATGGCGGTACCAGCGAAGGTGATTTCCACGAAGCCCTGAACGTTGCAGCCGTGTGGGACCTGCCAGTGATCTTTATAATTGAGAATAATGGTTATGGATTGAGCACGCCTGTTAATGAACAATACCGTTGCGCCCAGTTGGCGGACAGAGCCAAAGGGTACGGCATGGAAAGCGTAGTGGTTGACGGCAATAATGTGCTCACCGTTTATGACACCGTGAAAGGCGTTAGAGAATATTGCATTAAAAATCAAAAGCCTTATTTAATAGAATGCAACACGTTCCGCATGCGGGGACACGAGGAGGCTAGTGGCACCAAATACGTTCCTAAAGAATTATTCGACACCTGGCAGTTGAAAGATCCTATCAAAAAATATGAAGAATGGTTGTTGAATGAAGGTTTGTTGAATGAAGAACAAATAACAGCCATTCATAACGATCAAAAACAACGGATCGAACAAGAATTAAAAATGGGTTTCGACAGTAAACCTATAATAGTTGATACGAAAGCAGAACTTAAGGATGTATACGCAGAAAGACCAACAGCAAACAGTCAATGGCAAATTGCCGAAACCTCACAACTTAGCACTCATCACTCACGCCCCTTGCGCTTGATTGACGCCATTAAAGAAGGCTTGTACCAATCCATGCAGCAACATAGCAACCTTATATTGATGGGGCAAGACATTGCCGAATATGGCGGCGCCTTTAAAATAACTGAAGGTTTTTTGGAGCAATTCGGCAAAGAAAGAGTGCGCAATACGCCACTTTGCGAAAGCGCAATTGTTGGCGCTGCATTGGGTTTAAGCCTTGAAGGCTTCAAAAGCATGATGGAAATGCAGTTCGCCGATTTTGTTACGGTAGGCTTTAACCAAATAATAAATAACCTGGCTAAGATCCATTATCGCTGGGGCCAAAATGCCGATGTGGTCATTCGTATGCCAACAGGCGGCGGCGTGGGTGCAGGACCTTTTCATAGCCAAAGCAACGAAGCCTGGTTTGCGCATACGCCGGGATTAAAAATAGTCTATCCATCCACGCCTGCCGATGCAAAAGGGCTACTCATTGCAGCCATCAACGATCCAAACCCTGTAATGTATTTTGAGCATAAGGCATTGTACAGAAGTGTGAGCGGCCCCGTGCCCCAAGACTATTACGAAACAGAGATTGGCAAAGCAAGACAAGTGCAAACAGGCGATGATATTTCTATCATTACCTATGGAGCCGGCGTTCATTGGGCGGAAGATTATGCCATGGAGCATACGGATATTTCTATTGACATACTTGACCTCAGAACTTTGCTGCCGCTGGACTACGAGGCCATTGCTGCTTCCGTAAAACGAACAGGCAAGGTTTTATTGCTTCACGAAGACACCCTGACCGGCGGCATTGGTGGCGAGATCGGGGCATGGATCGCCGAAAACTGTTTTCACTATCTGGATGCACCGGTCATGCGCTGCGCTTCTCTGGATACACCAGTACCTTTTAACATTGAATTGGAAAAAAATTTTCTGGCGAAGGCAAGGCTTGACGAACACATTCAGAAGTTAATCAACTATTAATATTGACAATTAACCGCAACAATTATTAACTGTCGTTTGCAAAGTCAATTAAAGCTCGATCCCTTTTTTATTAATTACCTGCATCAGCTCTGCCACATTCTTTACTTCCAGCTTGGTATAAATATTCTTGCGGTGGGTTTTAATGGTAAGCTCGCTGATGAATAAATCTTCGGCCATTTCACGGTTACCCTTACCCTGGAATATAAGTTTGATGATCTGTTTTTCGCGGCTGCTTAATTTAACAGAAGAAGGTAAAAAATCAATTGGGGGCAGTTCGATAACATCTTTCAGTTTCGGATCAAGATAAACCTGTCCGGCATAAGCCGCTTCCACTGCTGCGCACAAAACATTACTACCGGAGTTTTTCAATACATAGCCCTGCGAAAAAGGAGAGTATAAGGCTTCTGTAGCCAATGCTGCCGGGTAATACATGGTCAGAAAAACAACCTTTACATGGGGAAAGGCATTACGAATAAGCTTTGCCAGTTCCAGCCCGTTTTTACCAGGCATGTTCACATCCAGTACGGCCACATCCACCGGGTGCTGGCTGAGATAGGCTTCTACAGAATCACCATCAGTGCACTCTGCCACAATTTGCAGGTGTTCAAATTTTTGCAAAGCATTTCGCACGCCTTCCAAAAACATCGGGTGATCATCGGCCAGCAACAGTTTTATCAGTTGTTTCATGAGGTATGAGGGGAAACTCTATCGAAACACGACAACCTTTGTTCACTTGGCTGTCCACTTCAAATCGCCCCTTTACAAAAGTAACCAATCCGTTTATTTGTGAAAATCCAAGTCCTTCTTTTACCAACTTCTTGTCAAAGCCGCGGCCATTATCTTCTACAAAAATCGAGATCAATTCTTCTTCCAAAATAATTTGAATCATAACTTCTGTGGCATGGGCATGCTTTACTGCATTTTGTAACAGCTCCTGGATAATGCGATAGACCAGCAATTCGTTTTGAAAACTTGATGAATGCAGGCTGCCAATAGACTCTAAACGAATAACAATTTTACCTGTTCGGTTGAACGGCGCCACCAAATCCTTCAAAGCTTGTATCAATCCTTTTTTCTGCAGCAACACCGGCGATAAGCTATGAGAAATATTGCGCACTTCATCGGTTAGTAGCGTAACATCTTCAATAGTGCTTTGCAGCAGGCCATTAAATGAAGATTTGCCTTGCATTGCCTCCAGGTTGTATTTGATGGAAGAAAGGCCTGCCCCTATAGAATCGTGCAAAAGCCCCGACAGGCGATTCATTTCTTTTTCCTGGTATTCACTAACCGATCTAAAAATATTTTCCTGTTGTGCGTTCAGCTGCAGCAGTAACTCCTCGGCATGCAGCTTATAATTTTTAAACCGGACAGAAAGCGCCAGGGCCAGCAAGCATATCTCAATAGAAAAGCCAATATTCACTGCATTGCGAATAAGCATGGTATCAGGCAGGTTACCTGTGATGTACTGCATATACACCTGCGTAGCCACCGTAAAAATGAGCGAAGCCACAATAATATAGCCTGAATATTTTACTTTTTTGCGTAGCCCCATCACAGCAAACACAATAACGGGGATGATCGACACCACGAGGAGCGTCTGCATGAGTACGAGCCAGAAAATGCGAAAGGGACCCGTGTTGGGAGCTACCACAAAGCCCAGTATAAAACACGCAACATAAAAAACAAGATAGCCATTGGTAAAAGCAAACATTTTAGGGAAATGCTTCTCTATATTCAGCAGGCATCGCGAAAACAGGATGTAATAAACCGGTGCTTGCGAAATGGTAAGTGGACGAATGAAATCGGCAATAGCGGGATAGTTGGGATAAAAAAACATAAAGCTTAACCCAAAATCGGTAAGAATGTAACCCGCCACCATCAACACATACAGCGTATAATAAACATACAGCCGCTCTTTAATGTTCAGGTAAAGAAACAATGTGAAAAGAAGAATAAAAATGCTGATGCCTACTAACAGGCCCTCCAGCATATTATTAGTGCGGTTATATTGAATAAAGTCGTTGCCGGTAAAGAAATTTAGTGGCACATGCAGTTGTTCGTTGCGTTTATCAATTAGTAAAACCAACCGCAGGTTTTTGTTTTGCAGCCCGATCTTGTAAACAAACTGGTTATGAATCACATTCCGGGTACTGAAGGGAAGGTGGTCACCGGTCAGCGTAAATTCTTTTTCCAGGCCATTGTCTGAAACAAGCCAGGCACCAAGATAATTGATATGAGGATTGCGTACTTCCAGGTAAACTATCGAATCAGTAACCGGCAGAAAGGAAAGATCAAGGCTGACCCAAAACTGCCCTGCTTTATAACTCATGTCAGCCTTGCCATCA
>JBQCHB010000381.1:0-3423 GCA_051955075.1 Flavisolibacter sp. | reverse complement strand
ACCATACAAGGAGCTTTGGTGAGATAAATGTTTTCTTTTAAGTTGATATAAACCCCGGCCCAGGATTTTTTGTATTAGCCAGAGTTTCGGTTGACAACACTCTATTGAGCAACAAAATAAAAATCTCAACTTTTTGTTTGTTTACTGCCCACAGGCCGCTTTTTCATAAATATTGACATATGGGTTTTGGTTATGGAAAACTGCTATCGCTCTCAGAATGAATCTGCGCCGCATTATTAATTTGATTGACAAAGATGCGCTCAAAAGTTGCTGAACCAGCTTTTGGCCGCGTATTTAGGATTAAAAGCATTTATTGAGTTAGCATTTTGGGCACAGTCGAAAAAAGCTTTTCACATTCCCAGTTTTTTGCTCCACTTTTAGTTACCAAAAAAAGATCATATGGCTTCAATCTGACCGGAACAGGTCCTATTTTTGATTAAAATTAGTTTTTAGACGGACTGGCATTGCCTGCAGTTTTTCCGATACAATTGATATAAATTTTGTCAACTATTAATGGCCTTTAAATCTGACAGCAATAATATGAATACGATAAAAATTTTTCTTGCTTCATCGGCTGAACTTTCAAAAGACAGAAAAGAGTTTGAGAATTTCATTGGTCGTGAAAATAAAAGATTACAGCCTCAAGGAGTCTTTTTGCACCTTGATATTTGGGAAGATTTTATTGATGCAATTTCAGCAACCCGCCTGCAAGATGAGTATAATAATGCCATTAAAAGTTGTGACATCTTTGTAATGCTTTTCTTCATGAAAGTGGGAATGTATACATCAGAGGAATTTGACAATGCGCTGGAGCAATTTAAAAAAGCAAACAAACCTTTTATATATACTTATTTTAAAAATGCCAATATAAAATTTGCTGATCTCAAACGTGACGAAGCAAACAGTGTATGGGATTTTCAGGACAAGCTAAAGAGTCTTGGACATTTTCAAACGATTTATGAGAATGAAGCTGATCTTAAACTCCATTTCAAGGAACAATTGGATAAATTATTTGCCGAGGGGTTATTAAAGTTGCCTCCTCAAAAGGATACTAAAACAGAACAGACTAAAACCCAAATAGAAGATAGCAAGTCTGCTGTTTTAAATCATAATTTGCCTTCCCGTAGTTATGGAACAAAATTAATTGGTCGTGAAGAATACATTAACAGAATACTAAAGGGTATTCAAGAAAACCCAATTGTAACGATTGAGGGCTTTTCAGGAATCGGCAAAACAAGTGTGGCTCTTGAGATTGCATACATTTTTCTTAATGATACTGATTTGAAATCACACCTAAGTCTGCACTTCAATTATTTGGTGTGGATTTCCGCAAAAAATAAAGAGCAACGACAGTGGTTGAACGACGTGCTAAATAAGATTGCGGAAATTTTAGAGCACCCCAGTATAGGTCAAATATCCATCGAACATTTATCAGCTAAAAAAAAGGAGGTTGAACATTTGCTTCGTCAGCCAAATCATAAACTGTTCTTAATTATCGACAATTTTGAAACTATAGATGATCCGGAGCTTGAAGATTGGTTATCCTCACTTACAGAACCAAATAAAGTATTAATTACTTCTCAAAAACAAGGTCTTGAATCCTGGCGTGTAGTGAATCTCAAAAGATTATCAGATGATGAAGCGATTTCTCTTATAAAGAAATACGCTGAAGCAAAAGATTTGAATCATTTGCTATCTGTGACTGATGAGAAGCTTTTAAGTCTTGTAAAAATCACAGGGGGTAATCCATTGGCGATAAGATTAGCAATTGGGCAGATAAGTGGGGGGAAATTGTCATTGGATCAGGTAGTTGAAAATCTAACTGAAAACAATCCAACTGCCAGTATTGATGTCGTATTCGACTTAATTCATGAAACGTCTTGGGCAAGCATAGGTGCAAAAGCTCAACAATTACTTTTGGTTACTCCATTATTTACCGGATCAGATTCTATTGAAAAAAATGCACTCCAGGCTACAAGTGGATTATCTAAAGAAGAATATGATAAAGCCGTCGGGACTTTAATGGAGTGGAAATTACTGGAACCTAATTTTGATGACATAAACAGACTAGTCATTCACCCAATGACCCGTCGGTTTGTTAAAAGAAAATTATTTCAACACGCAGACTTTGAAACAAAAGCAAGGAAACTCTGGTACCAATATTACCTCAGGTTTATAAGCGATCATGTAATCCGAAAGGAGCCGCCAGTTGAATACTGGAATGTGTTAGTTCATGATAAAATGGAAAAAATAGATTTAGAGTGGCCAAATATTTATGAGGTTCTAAAATGGTCTGCTTCCGAGGTAAGTGCTGATAATGATCGGCTTTTATTAAACCTTATTTTTTTATTAGTTCATTATATGGATAGCCGGTTTTATAATTTGGAGCGTATCAAATTTGTAGAGTTGGCCACAGCAGCCGCGTACAGGTTGGAGAGTAAATACCAGGAAGCACTCCTTAGAATTGATGCGTTAGGATGGACTTATGTTGAGGAGAATAAGTTTGAAGAAGCATATAATCAAATAATGCAAGGGATTGAGCTTGCAAAGGAAGTAAAGAAACCAATTATTGAGACGAATGAATTAATGGCACTTGGTTATGCATGGGCCGCAAGGGTTAAAATTGAGCAACACAAAACAGAGCTTGTTGATGAAGCAGGTAAATTGATTGAACTTGCATTGACGTTTAATGACAATTCACAACCATGGATTCGGTTCCGGATCTTAATGGCTGCCGGAGATATATTTTTAAAACAAAATAGAAACCGGGAGGCGCTTGATAAATTCATAAGTGCTAAAGAACAAATGAGCGTATATGGTGGAGAGGGCCGCTATTATCAGATCAATCCGCGTATCGGATTAGCGAACTTAGCACTTGGTGATTTATCAGAAGCCAAACTAATTTTCGCCGATCTTTCTAACCAAAAAAAAATCTCGATTGGTAAACTATACGGCGACTACGGACTAGCTCTTATTGAATTTAAGAACGGAAATATCAGAGAAGCAAACCTACGACTTGATGATGTTAAAGAAGAACTGTCTAAGCGAACTTCGTCAAACTTACTACTAAAACTTATTAAAGAGTTTGAAAAAACTCTAAAAGAGTAAAATTGTATCACCCTTTAGACATGAACTATATGAATAATTATTTTATGTCTGAAGAAGTTATAAGTATTCTGGCGATGAGCGGTTGTTTTATCTTCCGTAAACTATGGATGGTAAACACGCTAATCTATATTTCTCGAGGAACAATAATGGTATTTTACAAATTACGGCGGCCGCATCGTTAGTTTATATCTTTGTAAGAATACGTTGTTCTTTGTAAAGTTTTGTAAGAAGTCTTTAGAAAAGTATAAATAAGTAGTTTGAGTAAAGCTTTGACTAAAAAAAGAAACCCGCTCCAGTGGCCGGTTCTAATCAAAT
>JBQCHB010000380.1:0-3027 GCA_051955075.1 Flavisolibacter sp. | reverse complement strand
TGAAGGCAGGAATAAAAGCCACCAACGTAATAATTCCCATCAAACCCTCTACCAAAATAGTGAAAGGTGCACTAGTAAGGTGAGCCAGCAAACCTGTAACAAGGCTGCCGATTGGAAGCATGCCTCCAAAAGCCATTACATAATAGCTTATCACACGGCCGCGCATACTTTCATCCACATTCGTTTGCAGATACGTGTTGGTGGACGCGATAAAAGTAAGCAAACCCGCTTCACCAACCATAATGAGAACAAACGACACCGGCAGGTAGGTAATATAGGAAAACAAAACAAGGCTTACACAAAGAAGCAGCCCTGCGCCAATAATTACTTTTAATAAATTTTTCCCAGGCCTCAATCGCGCTACATAAATAGCGCCAGTCAGCGCGCCCAGGCCTGAAATAATATTGAGCCAGCTAAAGGTGGTGACGTCGCCTTTAAAAATATTTTTTGCATAGATAGGAAGCAAGGTGGTGTAAGGCATTATTAAAAAACTCATAATTGCCATGAGCAGGATAGCATGTTTTAAACCAGGATGTTGCCTCAAATAAGTAAATCCCTGGCCAAGATTTTTCCAGATTTTTTCCGTGTGTTTAATTTTTGCCGGTATTTTAATTTTCATTAAAAACAGCGTGGTAATTACAGCGATAAAACTCAAAAAGTTAATAAGGAAGCAAATGCCTGTTCCTACTGTACTTAGCAAAATGCCTGCAACCGCCGGACCTACCAGGCGGGCCAGCGTGACCATAGTAGAATTCAGCGCGATGGCATTTGGTAAATCGTTATTATTTTGAACAAGTACTATCATGAGGGACTGCCGCGATGGCGCGTCAAAAGCATTAATAATGCCCAGCATTACGCTTAAAGCAATGATGATAACTATGGTATAATGATTCGAAAGCACCGCAAAAGCCAGTAAGCCGGCTTGCAGCATTGAAGCAAATTGTGTAACTAAAAGCGTTTTGTAGCGACTGTGCCTGTCAACATAAGCGCCCGCATAGGGTGATAAAAACATCATGGGAATGCGGCTGGCAAAAGCAACGAGGCCTAACATAAAAGCCGAATGAGTCATTTCAAAAACCAACCAGCTCACGGCTATTCTCTGCATCCATGTTCCTACTAAAGAAACAGACTGCCCTCCCATATACAATTGAAAATTCCGGTATTGCAGCGCCCTGAGTGAAGGAGGTAATTTCATGAAATCATATTAAAAAATCCGGCCACCAGTTTAAAAAGACCGACGCCGAAAAGAATACAGAAAAGATGCCCCGGTAAAACCTTATGGATGGCCTTCCTTTCTTGCAAGTTCTCCTTCATCCAAATCAGATAGGTTGTCTAAATTCATTTCCGGATCTTTTTCAATATCTGCTTCCGCCTGTTCAAACGCTTCTTCAGCTTTTACCTGCTCGTCCGGCTTTTTTGTTCCGGAATCTTTTTTGGGCGATGTATTGTCTTTGTCTTCCATAATTATCAAAATTTAGGCTGAAACTTAGCATTAAATATTGTGCCACTATTATGCAAACTCAAACGAGAGCTGCGTAGCACGCGATTTTTTTATGATTGAAGGCTCGGCCAAATGATCAGCACAAATCCGAAAAATGCTGGTTTCATTATAGCGCGAAGCCACAATGATTTGAACATTACCGGCATGGGCATCAAAAATTTTCTGCACCAGCTCGGGTGAGTTATTATTTTTTGAAAGATGAGATAAAAGAAGATGGCTCATAAAGGGTGGCCGGTGGCGGATAAAAATGTCCAGAGCTTCGTGATTGCTCAAGTGGCCCATTCCTCCTGAGATTCTTTTCTTAAGATGGAAAGGATAATTTCCTTTGTGCAACATGTCTTCATCATAGTTCGCCTCCAGGAAAGCCGCGTGGCATTGTTTGAAATACCTAATCACATTTTTACACGCTTTACCAATATCCGTAAATATTCCCACCGAAACTTTTCCGCATTCAACTACAAAACTGTACGGGTCTGCTGCATCATGAAACTTCGGGAAAGCTGTCACTGACAGATTGCCGATAACTACCGGCTCGTGTGCCAGGAAAACTTTTGCCAGCGCCTGCTCAAAAATCAGCCGCCCGTTTTGCATGGTTGCTTCAGTAATATAAACGGGTAAGCGATATTTTTTTGCCAGGCCGCACAATCCATAAATATGGTCAGAATGTTCATGCGAAATAAAAACTGCTTTGATGTTTCCCATCAGCAACCCAAGCCGTTTCATCCTTTTTTCTACTTCGCGGCACGAAATGCCCACATCTACCAAAACCGCTTCGGTTTCATTTCCTACATAATAGCAATTGCCGTTGCTTCCGGAGTTAAGAGAAGTAATAAATAAGGACATTACGGCAAAGGAAAGAATTTTGAAGTTGAAAAATAAATTCTTTTTAATCTCAATCAATTTCGCTTGTTTCCTGAAATGAATCAAAAAAATCTCACCTTTAAAAAAACGATTATCATGAGCCTTCTATTAAACCGGAACACATTTGGAAATATCGCTAACCGCGGAAAAACTTTGTCAAGGGAAGAAGCAATCACTTTGTTAAATGATTGGGTTTTGAATGACAAGCTGCGCCTTCACATGCTACAGGTAGCGCGCCTGATGAAATGCTGGGCTGCCGAAAAAGAAGGCCTCGGTGAAGAGGAGCAATGGCGCTGGGAGATGGCCGGGCTGCTGCACGATGCAGATTGGGACCAATGGCCCGGCGAGCATTGCAAAAGAATAATTGAAGAGCTGGAAAGAAAAAATGTTGACCCTGAAATCATTCATGCGATCGCTTCACACGGCCCCAATCATTTTGGCGTAGAACCTGAAACCCGCATGGATAAAATGTTGTACGCCTTTGATGAATTATCAGGATTGATTCATGCCTACTCTTTAATGAGGCCCAATGGGTATGAAGCAATGGAATTAAAGGGCGTTAAAAAAAGATTGAAAGAAAAATCTTTTGCTGCCAATGTATCACGGGAAGAAATTTCAGATGCGTGTTTCCGTGCAGGGGTGGAGTTGGAAAATATTATTCCTTT
>JBQCHB010000379.1:0-2709 GCA_051955075.1 Flavisolibacter sp. | reverse complement strand
CAAGCACTTGCTGTACCGTATTGTTTTCATACACATACACATAGTCCGGCGTCATCAGCCTGCCCACACTATTTTCGGGATAGCCCAATAATGAAAGCGTAATTTTTCTTTCTTCATTATCCAGCAGCTTTATTAATTCGCGAACAGCATTGCTGGGTAGTTCTTCCAAAAAATCGGTGCGGTCATCAGGAGGCAGTTCGTTTAGCAGTTCAGCAGTTTTGGTGGGTGCCAGTGTTTGAATAATACTTTTTTGGGTAGGGAATTCCAATATCTTGAACACGCCTGCTGCCCGGTGTACCGACATGGCTGCAATGATCTGGCTTTCATAATCGGGCATCTCGTAAACCAGGTCTGCCACATCGCTGATGTTCTGATGGTCCAGCAGGTCGCGTATCTGCAAAGGATCACCGGAATGGATAACCTGCTCTAACTGTTCTTTCAAAACTTCCACTGACATGCTTCAAAATTAGGAATGGTTTTTATGCTATTTAGATTTACCGGAATTAATTTGTGCTTAATCTTGCTGCGTGAAAGCTATCAATTTTATTTCAGAAGCTATTTATGTTGATAAAACCGGTGATAAAGGTCGCGGCGTATTTACCCGCCTGCCTTTAAAAGCAAAAACCGTTATTGAAATCGCTCCCGTGATTGTCATGAGTGGGCATGACCGGTTTTTTATAGATCAAACCTTGCTGCACGATTATATTTTTGAATGGGGCGATGAACATAAACAATGCTGTATGGCGCTGGGTTACGTGCCGCTGTATAATCATTCTTACCATTCCAATTGCGAGTATGAAATGAACTTCAGAAAACAGATCATCACCGTAAAAACTGTAAGGGCCATTGAAGCAGGCGAGGAATTATTTATCAATTACAATGGCGATTGGAATAATGAAAAAGAAGTGTGGTTCCCTCTGTCTCCCTAAAGGAGGACTTAGGTTGATCAACATTATTGATTTCGGCCTTCTCAACAATTAGATGGATATTATGCACTTAGCTGTAATACTGCTATTAAACTGTAGTTGCGTCGCACTCTTCAACGCTTTGAATATTATTGGACAAGTTCTGACCTCCCTGCTGATTTTATTTAAGATAAGACCACAAAAAGAAAATAGGCATAGGTCTAAGTCCTCCCTTCAGGGAGACAGAGGGCATTCTGCCCCTCTAGGGGGACAGGGGGCTTAGTATTTTCTTTATCTCGTTTAATTTCAGCAAGGCTTCCACCGGGGTAAGGCGGTTAATGTCAATACCATCCAGCATCGTGCGGATGTCATCAAAGGTTTGCGAATGCGCATCAAAAATGCTTAACTGCATTTTAGGAGCAGACAGCGCTTTTACATTTTCCATGCGTTCATCCACATGTTTGCTTTCCAATTGTTTTAAAACATCTTTGGCCCGTTCAATTAAATCGGGTGGCATGCCGGCCATGCGGGCTACGTGAATACCAAAGCTGTGCGTACTGCCACCGGGTGCCAGCTTGCGCAGGAAAATAATTTTATTGCCAATTTCTTTATTGGTAACATGGTAGTTTTTTACTCTTGGCAATTTGTTTTCCAGTTCATTTAATTCGTGGTAATGCGTAGCAAAAAAAGTTTTGGGCTGATGCGGCGAACGATGCAGATATTCAGCAATGCTCCATGCAATGGAAATGCCGTCATAAGTAGAGGTGCCTCTTCCAATTTCATCCAATAATATCAAACACCTGTCGCTGATATTATTAATGATAGAAGCGGTTTCATTCATTTCTACCATGAAGGTAGATTCACCGGCACTCAAATTATCGGAAGCACCAACACGTGTAAAAATTTTATCGGTCAAAGAAATCAATGCCTCATCGGCCGGAATAAAACTACCCATGTGGGCCATGAGTGTGATTAATCCCGCTTGCCGCAGCAAAGCCGATTTACCACTCATGTTCGGGCCGGTAAGTATAATGATTTGCTGCTCATTTTTATTAAACAAAACATCATTGCCAATGTAAGGTTCAGACGGCGGCAGGGTTCTTTCAATAACCGGGTGACGGCCGTTTTTGATTTGCAATTCATCGCCTTCGTGCAATTGCGGTTTTTTATAATTGAACTGCAGGGCATTGTTGGCAAAGCAGGTAAGACAATCCAATGTGGCAACAATCTGTGCATTGATCTGGATGGAAGAAAGAAAATCCAGCAGTTCATTCACCAGTCCATCGAACAGTTGTAACTCTAACGACAGGATTTTTTCTTCAGCGCCAGTAATTTTTTCTTCGTAATCTTTTAGTTCAGGCGTAATATATCTTTCAGCATTGGCCAGCGTTTGCTTGCGCATCCACTCGGGCGGCACCTTGCTTTTATGCGAATTGGTTACTTCGAGGTAATAACCAAAGACATTGTTGTAACTAATTTTCAACGATGTAATACCGGTACGTTCGGCTTCTTTCTGCTGCAGTTGCAATAAATATTCTTTGCCGTTGTGGGCTATGCCGCGTAAATCATCTAATTGCTCATTGACCTGTTTATTAATAAAGCCACCTTTTGCCGCCAGGGCGGGAGGATTTTCAATAATTTCTTTTACGATTTTATCAGCTATGTAATGACAGGGATTCAAGGCATCGGCCAGGCGTTGTAAATAAGCACTTTCAGCTTTGCTGCATATATCTTTAATCACGTCAATTTGTCGCAAGGCTCTTGCCAGCTGCAATAACTCTCGTGGGTTGATTTTTTTAAGCGG
>JBQCHB010000378.1:0-14387 GCA_051955075.1 Flavisolibacter sp. | reverse complement strand
GTAACAAACATGGCAAGTCCAAGTAAACCAAGACAAGCCACCAGCACACCCAAAGCTGATAACAAAGTTGATAACGCACTCACTTTTCTTTCGCTGCTATATAAATTATCGATCCTATCGTTGAGGAAACTGAAGTTGCATTTTTCAACCGACAGCAAGCGGTTCCATGTTGCTTCAACATATTTGCGGGCATTTGCGACATCGTTACCGCGGTATTTGATGGTGATGTAAGTGGCTGCCTGCTGTACTTTATTAAGATGCAATACTAATGGCTTTACAACCTGGTGCAGCGATTCAAAATTGAAGTCTTTTGTTACACCAATGACGCGGTAAACCCTTTGTACAGAATCATTGGAATGCATCGTAATATGATGACCAAGTATTGACTTTGCATTAGAGGCAAAATCTCTTGCTGCTGTTTCATTGATCACTACGGCACTGCTATCGGTAGGCATTGATGCGTCAAAAAAGCGGCCTTCTTTCATCGCTATACCAAATGTTGGGACAAAATATTGATCCACGTCGAGATAGGCTGCTAAGACAGGATCTGTGTTGGTCTGGTTCTCGAATGTGTAAGCAGATGCAGGCACGCCTGACGCAAATATGAGTGATGAATTGGTAACGGATTCAACAGAAGCATTTTTAAGCAATTCCTGCCTGAATACCTGCAGCCTGTTGCCGAGCGATGCCCCGTTAATGATGGTGATCAATTGCCGCGATTTAATACCAAGGTCCTTGTGCTGCATGAAACGGAGCTGTGTTTTCACAGCCATCATACCAATGATCAGGGCTATGCTTATTGCAAACTGGCTTACAACAAGCACGCTGCGCAACGATGCCTTACTTTTTCGCTTCAGCCCTTTTAATGTTTCTACCGGCTGAAAAGCTGAAAGAAAAATGGCCGGGTAGCTGCCTGCAAGCAGGCCAACAAAAATGGTAAATGCCAGCAGCAACGGAACGGCGAAGGCATTATCAAATAAATTAAGTCCCGTTGTTTTTCCTGTGAGTTGTTCGAACCAGGGCAATGCTATTTGTACAATGATAACCGCTGCAATCACAGCAATAGCGGTGGTCAATATAGCCTCTGTGTAATACTGTATCATTAGCTGCCACCTGCGTGAGCCCAACGTTTTGCGGATACCTGTTTCCTTTGCTCTTTTTTCACTTCTTGCTGTTGCAATATTCATGAAATTAAAAACAGCTATCAGCAATATAAACAAAGCAGTGGCAATAAAAATGCGCACATATAAAATGTTACCGATGTGTGAATTTCCCCATTCTGTATTGGGATCAATGCCATACCTTTCTTTGGAATACAGGTAAATGCTGGTAAGCGGTTGCAGTTTCAGTTCAAAAGCATTTGCATTTGCTTTAGAATTATTGTATTGCACATTGAGCAATTTTTCTATTTGTGGACCCGCCCTTTTATCAACAATAGATTTTAGTCTTTGCTCAACAGCCTTTGGATCAGCGCCTTTCTTCAGCATGACAAAATTAGAGTAGTACAAGGCAAGCCATTTGTCATCATCTCTACCATGAAGTGTACTCATAGAAATAAACATATCAGCATTGAAGTGAGCATTTTCAGGAAAATCCTTCATTACAGCCGATACAATAAAGGACACCGTATCATCTACCAGCAATTGTTTGCCAACCGGGTCTTCATTGCCAAAATATCTTTTGGCAGCAGATGTAGTCATTACTAATTGGTAGGGTGCTGACAGTGCAGTGGCAGGATTGCCTTTCAGCAGTTGATGACCAAATACCCTGAAGTAATTAGAGTCTGCAGTGTAAACAACGTTTTCACGAAAAGCCTTGTCTTTATACCGCATATTATAGCTACCCTCATAACCAATTAGTGTGTTTGCTTTTACCTCAGGAAACTGTGTTCGGAGTATCTGCGCAACGGGAGGGCTGCTCTTTGCGCTGTTTGATACCGCACCGTTAAGATCAATATGGGTATATAGCCTATAGATGCGATCCGCATTTGGATAGTAGGTATCGTAACCAAATTCACTCTTTGCAAAAAGATATAAGATGATTGCGCATGCAATGCCTATAGCAAGGCCACCGACATTAATGCAGGAAATCCTGGGATTACGCACCAGGTTTCGCCATGCGGATTTCAAATAATTTTTAAACATTATCTGGTTTTAAAGTTGTAGTACTTCATGTATTCATACCTGTTATATTAGTAAACTAAGAAATAACCTGATTTTAATTTTCCCATTTTCTTGCATTTACTCACTTCTCAAACTCTTCACAGGGTTTGCTACCGCTGCTCTTAACGTATTTAAGCTCACTACCATCAAGGTTAATGCAAACATGACGATGCCGACAATGGCAAATAGCCACCAGTTGATATGGATGCGATACTGATAATTTTGCAGCCAATGATTCATGAGCCAATAAGTAAGCGGCACAGCAATTACAAATGCAACAACCACCAGCTTTAAAAATTCTTTTGATATAAGCAACAGCAATTGCTGCACGCTTGCACCGAGCACTTTGCGTACACCAATCTCACGGAAACGTTTCTCAATAGTAAACGACGCAAGGCCCGCCAGGCCCAAGCAGCAAATAAAAATGGCAAGTGCAGAAAAAATATTCGTAAGCCTGATGATCAACTCTTCTGTAATGAATTTCTTTTGAAATTCCTGGTCAACAAACTTGTATTCAAAGGGCACGGACGGATTGTATTTTTGAAATACGGTCTTCAAAAGAGCAATGGCTTTCGGTGCCGGCACACCCGCTTTTATCCGCATGGTATTCATGCTTGAATTGCTGCCACTATACACCATTAACATCGGGTAAGCAGGATCGAACGGAGAACTCATGATTACATCATCTGTTACGCCGATGACCGTATATGTTTTTCCATAACGCATTTGCATGCCAACAGGGTTTTTCAGTTTCATTGCTTCCACTGCTGCTTTATTCAGCATCATCGAATTGCTGTCTGCAGGAGTCCCCATAAAATCGTGACCCTGCAAAATTTTTACATCCATCGTCTTTGCGAAATCCACATCAGTGGCTAAACCACCCATAATGATTTGGGCGTTCGCCGGCTTGCCATCATAATCCGGTGCACCGGTATTCCACCAGATTTCAGTGATGGGAGAGGAGGTTCTTGTCATATCCGTAATGATCCCCGATGCAAGCAAATTATTTTTTATTGCCGCAAAATTTTTATCTGTATCCGGTGTGGAAGGAATCATGATCAGGCCGTTGGGATTGTAGCCCATATCGCGTTCCTGCACATGTTGTATCTGTTGATACACAATGATGGTGGCAGATATCAATAAAATGGAAATTATAAATTGGGCGATTACCAGCACATGCCTTGGCAGGATTGTTTTTTTGCCGGAAACGACGGTTCCTTTTAAAACCTTCACGGGATTGAACGACGAAAGATACAACGCAGGATAGCTGCCCGCAACAAAGGCGGTGAATACAATAATCCCCAAAGCCATTATCAAAAAGAGAGGCTGCATTATATGCAGCGAAAGCTGTTTGTCTACCATTAAATTGAATGAAGGCAACAACAATACAACGGTGATAATTGCCACCACAAAAGCGATCAATGTGAGGATAAATGACTCGCAATAAAATTGGAATACCAGTTGTCTTTTATTTGATCCAAGTGTTTTCCTGATGCCCACTTCTTTCGCGCGTTTCACACTTCTTGCGGTAGAAAGATTCATAAAGTTGATGCAGGCAATCAGCAAAATGATAATCGCGATTATGGAAAACAGCCGTACATATTCAATCATGCCGCCGGTATTTTTACCGTTTTCAAAATCGCTGTATAAATGCCAGTGGCTCATCGGGAAAGCAAAGTAGCTGCTGATTTCGTCGTGGCCGTGCGACCTTTTTATTTTGGTGATCGTATTGTTTAATAATGCTGTATCTGCATGCGGCACAGTTTGTATAAAAACATTCCAGGAAGAATTTATCCATTCGTTCATCGCCGCTTTTGTGCCCGGGTCATTATAGTTGAAAGGCATTATCCAGTCAAACTGGAAAGTGGAATTGCCCGGAGGACTTTTCACTATGGCGGTTACTTTTACGCTTCTGTCGTTATCAACCATAAGTATTTTGTTGATAGGATCGGCCTTCCCAAAAAATGCCTTTGCTGCGTCTTCTGTTAGCACGATAGAATTCGGATCTTTAAGCGCTGTTGCCGCATTTCCTTTTACGAACTGCCATGAAAAAATATCAAAGAAATGTTCACTGACCACATATCCTTGTTTTTTTATTTTGCGGCCGTTATAAGTAAGCACATTCGGCTGCTGCTGGGTGATGACTACCGCATGTTTTATTTGGGAGGAGCTGTTTTCAAGCGCCGCGGCGAGCGGCATGGCCATACTTCTGTCTGTAAAAACCTGGTTGTTAAAGTCACGATTAGCAATCACCTGGTAAATGTTATCATAATTTTTATGAAACTTGTCGTAGGTAAGCTCATTATGCACCCATAATAAAATGAAGATCGTGGATGCCATGCCAATGGCCAGGCCAAAAATGTTGGTGATAGAAAATCCTTTGTTTCTAAAAAGATTTCTCCATGCAGTTTTGAAATAATTTTTCAACATTTTATTTTCGTTTATGAATGACTGTTATAGGATAGTAAACCAATAAATAACCTGAATTTCTATTTTCTTTTTCATTAAAACCGCCGACTGGCCTTCGGTAACGACCATTCATTAGCACATCAGCTAATTAATCACTCACTTCTCAGACTATCCACAGGATTGGCTGTCGCTGCTTTATATGTTCTTAAAAGCAAAATGGCCAATACCGGTAGTAGTATGATTAATCCGCCTGTTATAAATAGCCACACGGTCAGGTTAATTTTAAAAGCGAAATTTTGCAACCACTTGTTTGCGGCCAACCAAACTATAGGAATCGCAATAACAAATCCGATGAAAACCAATTTTAGAAAGTCTTTTGATAATAAAGCAATGATTTGCGAAACGCTTGCACCTACTACCTTTCTGATGCCAATTTCCTTGGTGCGTTGATTGGTAGTATAGATAACCAAACCAAATAAACCCAAGCAACTAATTACAATCGCCAGGCCTGTAGACCATTTCAATAAGATAGAAAGATTTCGTTCGGCAGTGTAATATTTTGCAATACTTTCGTCCAGAAAGTGCATTTCAAATTCAGTTTCAGGATAGATTTCTTTAAACGACTTTGCAATTTTGGCGATGGCACTTTTCCAAACGGTACCTTCTGCGTTTTCTGATTGTAAAGCAACATTAAAAGTTAGTTCCATACTTCGGTCATTAAAAAGAATCAGGGGCATTATTTCATCGTGTAAAGATCCCTGGATAAAATTCCTAACTACACCAACGATTGGAATTTTTCCACGAGACATATTTGTTTCAATATTTTTCCCAATAGCCTCTTGTGGATTTTTAAAGCCGAGCATTTGAGAACACTTTTCGTTGATGACAAGGCTGTTAATGGTATCGCTGTAAGGAAGGTTTGTTCCTGCTAATAGCTTTATGTTATATAAGTTTAGGTAATTGGTGTCGGCTGGCTTCATTTTCACCTGTATATCTTTCTCTTCTTTTCCGTTTTTATATTCTATAGAGAATCCCGGCCCTAAGTCACTTGATGGAGGGAAACCTGCCAGGCTCACATTGGCAATTTCAGGGATAGCTTTAAATTTTTGTAACAAAATCTGTCGCTTAGCTGTTGAGGTGTCTCTAAAATTCGTTCCAAAATAAATGATGGCATTTTTCTTGAATCCCATGTCCTTATTCAGTTCCAGGTGAATTTGTCTTCCTACTATGAGCGTGGCGATAATAAAAAACTGTGCAACTATAAACTGAGAAACAGTTAGTGTTTTTCTAAAAAATAATTGTCTTGTATTTCCTGAAATTATTGGCCCTTGATTTTTTAAGACTGTAACAGGCTTATAAGAAGAAAGTATGAATGCAGGATAAATTCCTGAAAACAGGCTGACCAAAACTGTAGTAATTACTAAAAATAAAATCACTCCCCATTGTTTAATATCAAAATGAATGCCTTGGGGAATAAAGCCTGAAAATGCCTGTAATAACAAAGGAGCAAAAAAGACTGAAATCAAAGTAGCGATAGCTGTAAGTATCAATGTTTCGCTCAGGAATTGAAATATCAATTGCTTCCTGGAACCTCCCAACGTTTTGCGGATGCCAATTTCTTTAGCCCTTTGTGAAGATTGTGCAGTGGTAAGATTTATAAAGTTAATGCAAGCCAAAAGCAATAAAATTCCTGCCACAGCCATCAATCCATAGAGCGCAGGCCTATACGCTTTTTCCGGTGCCGAATCGCCTTCATAGAGTTTGCTGAAATGAAGGTTCGATAATGGTTCCAAGCCATAATTTAAATTAAAATGACCATTCGAAGAGGGTTTGGCATGCAACTTATAAACATTTGCGATTTGTTTTGTAATCTGTTGCGGATTGGTATTTTTAGAAAGTTTTATAAATAATACTGATGCAGGTAAATGTTCCTCGTTACGTAAAGCTCTTCTTATTAAAGCTTTTTCAGTAGCTCTTGAAACGAAAATTTGAAAATTGAAATCAGTATTGTGTTTTAAATTTTGCACTATTCCTGTTACAATCGTATGCACGGTATCATTGAACGTGATTTCTTTTCCTACCACATCATCTATGGAAAGACCCGGGAAAAATCTTTTTGCGCTTTGTTCAGTTAACACCGTTTGATAGGGCTGTGATAATGAATATTCCGGCGAACCGGACATCCATTCATAATTGATCAGTTCAAAATAATTATCATCCGCAAAAACAATATTTGGCACGTTTAAAACGACCAGATTTTTTACGTCACCTGGTTTTGCAATACTCACATTTATTTCATAAGAATCCCAACGATTCAAAGGCGCTGCCACATCCAATCCTGGCACTTCATTTTGAATTGCATTTACTAATTGAGAAGGCACTCTTGCATCATTTTGGGTCACTACGCGGTAAATCCGGTCACTTCCTTTTTCAAATTTGTCAAAACTGAAATCGTATTGCACAATCAGGAAAATGACGAGCGAGGCACTTATACCAATAGCCAATCCGAAAATATTAATGACGGAAAAGGTTTTGTTCCGCCAAACGTTTCTAAATGCTATTTTAAAATAACTTATAAACATTTTATTTTCGTTTATGCCCGGCTGTTATATATAGTGGTCAACAAATGTTTCTAATTTTTGTTTTCCATTTAAACCGCGGTCTGACCTTCGGTGCCGACCGCTCATCAGCACATCAGCTAATTATTGCATTATTCACTTCTCAAACTATTCACCGGGTTGGCCATTGCGGCTTTCATTGCCTGCGCAAAAACAGTCATGATAGCAATACAGATAGCCATCATATACGTAATCAAAAGCATCCACCAGGTGAATTTCACGTAAGTACTTTTGAGAAACTCAAGTGCTTTATTTGAGCGCCGGTATTTCATTAAATTTCGCCATGCCGTGTTAAAACTATTTTTGAGCATACATTTATTTTATAGAAACGTTGAATTGCATTGTATCACCAAATAGCCGTTTTGTATTACCAATTTCCCAGCAAACAAATAAATAAATCTACTTTCTATTTTGCGCAATGCAGGTGATATCTCCATCAAAAACCACTGCTCTCATATTCTTGCTTAATTTTATTTCAAAAATTTGCGCCAAAAACTATTTAGCTGTAAACCAATAATATATAAGTAGAGCAAGTTGTTGTACTGTTCGGTTTTGATACAATTTGTGTGTCAAATTGATACAGGTTGATGATTGATTTGTTTATTTTTTATTATTACTGTGCCGGGAGAATAAAACTGATAGCTTTGTGATACAATCCCTCTTTTATGAATGAGCAATATGTTATTCCACCAACAACCCGGATAGGCCATGTTCACCTTAAAGTGGCTGACCTTGAGCGAGCACTGGAATTTTACCATGATCTATTGGGCTTTGAAATAACAATGCGGTATGGTACTCAGGCAGTATTTCTGTCTGCGGGCGGCTATCATCATCATATAGGTTTAAATACATGGTACAGCCAAGGTTTGCCGCCTGCGTCAAAAAACGGAGTGGGTTTATTCCACACAGCAGTTCTTTACCCGTCCAGGAAAGACCTTGCCATAATTTATGAAAGGCTACGCAAAGCTGATTACCCACTCACAGGCGCAAGCGATCATGGAGTTTCAGAGGCCTTGTATCTTGACGACCCGGACAGTAATGGAGTGGAATTGTATTGGGATCGGCCCTCCGCTTTATGGCCCAAAAACAAAGACGGATCATTAACTATGTTTACAGAAGCGCTCGACCTGAACGACCTGTTAAAGGAGCTTACGAGGAACGGGTAACGAATCATTTTAAGAAATGGTTTCATCGCGATTCCTCTCCAAAAGAGAGAGCACGCTCGGCGTAATATTTCATTTGAATATTTACATTTTCAAATTAGCACATTAGCTAATCAGCTAATTATTCACTTCTCAAACTCTCCACAGGGTTTGCTATTGCCGCCTTATAGGTCTGCGATATAACTGTAAACAGCCCTATTGCCAGCAAAAACAAGAAACATAGTATTACATTGATAAATCCAAAGGGCGCACGTTCGCTAAAGTTCTGAAGAAACATTGCTGAAAGTAGCCAGCCAATTGGCATAGCGATGAGACCTGCAATAAATAACAGTTTGACAAATCCTTTGGATAAAATATTTATAATTTGTATTTCGCCTGCACCGACAATTTTCCGAATGCTTATTTCTTTGCCTTTTACTTCAACTGTATAGACCACCAGCCCTAATAAACCCAATGTTGCAATTGCCAAAGCAATGAAACCAAGAAACCCAAGAAGGGAAATGGTAGCTGTTTGAGAATTGGTTTTATTCAAATCCTCATCAAGCCATGAAATGGTAATTGGCTGCGTAGCATGAAGGCTGCTCAAAGCGGTTTTTACACGGCTTTCCAATGTAGTTTTATCACCTTCCGTTTGAACGTATAAATAGGTATATGCATCCTTGTATGTCCTGAAAGCCAGCGGCTTTATAGGTATGCCGGCACTTTCATAATGAAAATCTCTCAATACTCCTGTTATTTCTAATTGTGTTGAATCATTCAACCACAACTCTTGGCCAACAGCTTTTGCAGCATTTGAAAAACCTAATGCATGTGCTGCTTTTTCATTCAATAAAATATCCTGCTCTTTATTTCCTTCTATTTCACCGGAAAAATTTCTTCCTGCAACAAAATCAAAATTCATAGATGAGATGAAATTAGCATCTGCATAATAATAGTTTAAGCCGATCGCATCGTTTTTATTGCTTAGCCAAACAGGCGCATTCATGCCATTAAAATGCTTTGTAAAATTTGCCGAAGTGGCAGCAACTGTTTTTACGCCACTTACACTGCTTATTTTTTGCGCTGCTATCTTTTCATCAAAACCGTTTAGGGGAATCACCATCATATTGTTTTTGGTAAATCCCGGATTGGCTTTTGCCATAAACGAAAATTGCCTGGTAAATGCAAACAAGAAAATAATGATAACAAGTGAAAGGCTGTATTGAAAAACAACAAGCGTTTTTTGAAGGCTGACTTTTCCCAATAATTTGGCGGTTGACAAATTTTTAAGCACACGCAATGGCGTAAAAGCGGATAATATCCAGGCAGGCGAAATTCCCGAGAGAAGCCCTGTAAATAAAGCATACACAAATGACCAGGCGATATATGATGCGTTGTAATGAAATGAAGAAGGTATAAATTCATAATCATCGTTAAACGGGGCGTAGCGCACTATGAACGAAAGTATAAACCATGCAAATGTGAGTGCCAGCAACGAGAGTAAAACAGATTCAAAAACATATTGTACAAAAACCTGGGAACGTTTTGCACCCACAATTTTTCGTATGCCTACCTCTTTGGCCCGTGTTAATGCACGAGCTATTGTAAGGTTGGTATAATTAAAACAAGCGGCCAGCAAAATGAGTAATGCGAAGCCGACTTCAAAATATATTTTAGCCCATGAAGTTCCACCCCCCATGTCATTATTAAGCGCATCAGTGCCGGGTGTTATTTTATTTAACGGTTGAATGTGAAATGCAGTTGCGCCCTCTTTATTTTGTTCATTTAAATTATTAGCAATAGAATTAAGCTGCGATTGGAGCACGCGGGTGCCTGTATTTTTCTTTAATAAAACAAAAGTATAAGCGCTGTTAAATGCAAACCAGTCTGACGATTTTTGGGAAAGTAGCTTATTGTTTTCCATTTGCGCAACTGTGCTGTAAGATGCGTAGGCGTCATAAGCAAGTTGTGTTTTTCCGGACGGGTTATTCATAACACCGGTAACAATAAAAGGAGTCCCATTATCCATCTTTATCACTTTGCCCACCACATCGTCGCTGCCAAAAAATTTCTCTGCAGTTATTTTATTCAGGATAATGGAGTTGGGTTGCTGTAAGGCTGTTGCTGCATTTCCTGTGGCCAGCGTAAATCCAAATATTTTAAAAAAGGAAGATTCAGTAAATGCGCCGTTTATATTCAACTCTTTGTTGTTTGCCGTGGCTTTTCCATTTAAAGCAGGATAAATATTTACTGCCTGTTCAATAACATTTTTTTCTTTTAGTAAAGCTTTATCTAAGGGTAATGGCGTGCTGGCCAATTGCCATTTTTCACCGCCCTTTTTGTTGTATTCAGAGGTTATTCGGTAAGTGCGCTCCGGAGAAGGGTGAAATTTATCATAGCTTAATGCATCCTGAGTGCGAATGAGAATCATTAAGCCAACGGACATGCTTAGCCCAAGTCCAAAAATGTTTATAAAAGTTGTGAGCTTATTTTTTAAGAAACTTCTTAATGCAATTTTTAAATAACTTTTAAACATTTTATTTTCGTTTAATGGTGCCTGTTATAAACAGTAAATCAACAAATAATTAAGATTCCTTTTTTCATTAGCATATTGGCTAATTAGCATGTTAGCTAATTAGCTTTATTCACTTCTCAAACTCTCCACAGGGTTTGCTATTGCCGCTTTTATGGCCTGGAAACTAACCGTTATTAAAGCGATAAATATCGCCACACAACCTGCAATTAAAAATATCCACCAGCTAATATGAATCCTGTAAGCAAACCCCTGCAGCCATTTTTGTGTTGTCCACCAGGCAACAGGAAATGCAATAACAAGAGAAATGAAAACGGGTTTTAAGAAATTAGAAGACAAGAGCGCCACAATATTTTTTGACGAAGCACCTAATACTTTTCTTATACCGATTTCCTTATTGCGTTGCTCTGCGGTGAACATTGCAAGCCCAAAAAGGCCGAGGCATGAAATAAAAATGGCTAAAAAAGCAAAATAGTTTGATAGTTTGCTCACTACCTGCTCGCTCTTATAAAGTTGGGCATATTGCAAATCAGAGAACTGGTAAGTAAAGGGAAACTTTGGATTCATGTTTTTGCAAATTTTTTCCAAATCGGCTAATGCTTCCTTTGTCTGCCCTGCTTTAATGCGCACTAATATTGTTCCCCAGGTCCAGCTTTCATCAAGCCTTATAATCAGCGGCTCAATTGGAGTATGAAGCGAATTAAAATGGAAATCTTTTATCACGCCAACAATCGTTCCCGCACGGTTTCCCCATGAAACTTCTTTGCCTAACACATTCCCTGAAAAGCCAATCTTTTTAACTGCGGTTTCATTTAAAATATAGTGTGTTGAATCGTTGAAAGCCTTTGAAAAATCGCGCCCGGCTGCCAAATGTAAGTCCATTGTTTTTACAAAATCATAACCAACCACACCATCCGCAAATGGTACATTCAGGTTGGGATCCTTATCCGGCCAGGAAATGCTGTTAGTATGATGTTCAATATAAGTTGGTGAGTTTCTCATTTTTGAAATATTCAAAATGGCACTATTATTTTTTGCTTCCTGTTTAAACACATCATATTTTTTAACCAGGTCTCCTTCAATCGGAATGTAGATGAGATTCTCGCGGTTATAGCCAAGATTTTTATTTTGCACATATTTCATTTGCTCAAAAATTACGATGGTCGCTATGATGAGAATGATCGAAAGTGCAAATTGGAATATCACCAATCCTTTGCGAAAAAACGCGCTGCCACGACCAAATTGTAACTTACCTTTTAGCACACGCATAGGATTGAGGGAAGAAAGAAAAAATGCAGGATAACTGCCCGCTACAAAGCCTGTTATTAATAAAAGACCTACAATAGTTACATAGAAAAAAGGCTGGCGAACTGGTAAAACTAAATGTTTACCGGTTAGATTATTAAATGCAGGCAACAGTAATGAAGTGAGTAAAAGTGCGATAAAGATGGAAATCAATTTAAACAAAACCGACTCACCTATAAATTGCCTGATTAATGACGAACGCATTGCGCCTACTACTTTTCTGATCCCTACTTCCTTAGCCCTTTTTGAAGAACGTGCACTTGCTAAATTCATAAAATTAATGCAGGCAATCAGCAAAATAAAAATCGCAATGATGCTGAACAGGTGCACATATTCAATGCGTCCGCCATCAATATAACCGTCTTTAAAATTGGAATATAAATAGCGCTGCGTAAATGGCTGCAAGGCCAGTTCAGTAAGCAGTCCTTTGCTTTTTGGCTGATAATTATAAATAAAATCTCTTATTTTGGCATCCACCTTAGCGGCATCTGCATCTTTGCGAAGCTGGATGAAAGTCTGTGGCGACGTATTCCCCCAGTTATTAACCCAGCTATTTTGTGCTATGTAATCTTTCCAGCTTCTTAAAAAATCAAACTGAAGCGAAGAGTTAGCCGGAATATTCTCAAAAACTGCTGTTACTTTAAGCGTTTCTTTATCTTCAAACTGAATAATTTTACCAATTGCTTTACCAGGACTTCCAAAAAATATTTCAGCCATCTTACGTGAAATAGCAATATTTGATGGTTCACTTAAAGCTTCTTTTACACTTCCCTGGAGTAAATGAAAACTAAACATGCTAAAAAAATCAGCGCCTGCAAACATGCCGGACATTTTATTTATCTTATCTCCGGCTTCAAATGTATTTTGGGTTCCGGGAGCAGCAGCATAATCAAATGCACTTGCGTATTGTATTTCAGGGATTTGCTTCTTCAGTTCCTGTGCCAGTAATCCTTGCGTGGCATAACCGGCATCCACCTTTCCATCATAACTTGAGCGTTCATAAACCTGGTATAATTCTTTACCATTTTTATGAAATGCATCCACACTGTATTCATCTTTTATCCACAAAAAAATAAGCAAACTGCAGGTGAGGCCCAGCACAAGACCAAGTATATTGATAACGGAAAAAGCTTTATTTCGGGCGATATTCCGCCATGCTACCTTTAAATAATTTCTAAACATGTTATTTTCGTTTATGGATGACCGTTATATAATTGGTGTCATGTAGCAAAACCACAAATAACCTGAATTCTTATTTTCTTTTTCGTTGATACCGCGGTCTGACCTCCGGTACCGACCGCTACAGCTAATTATTCCGTTCTCAAACTTTTCACCGGGTTTGCAATTGCCGCTTTTATTGATTGAAAACTTATTGTTATTAATGCAATCATCATTACTAATATTGATGACAAAGCAAACAACCACCAGCTTATCCCGATTCGATATGGAAAGTTTTGGAGCCATGTATTTGTTGTCATGTATGCAAGCGGCGATGCAATAATTAAGGCTAGTACAACGAGTTTTATGAAATCCGATGAAAGATTTGTTACAATACTTTCAACAGAAGCGCCAAGCACTTTGCGTATCCCAATTTCTTTTGTTCTTTTTTCAACAGACAAAACAGATAAGCCAAACAAACCGATGCAGGAAATGAAGATGGTTAATATAGCGCCAAACAACATAGCTTGTTTCCATTTTTCAATATCAACATATTGCATCCGGTTTTCATCGTTTTTGAATGTGTATGAATACGGATTTAAAGGATATAACTGGCGATATATCTTTTGTATCCACTGTAAACTTGCAGTTGCTGAATTGGGTTTTATTTTGATATAATAAGTTCCATAGGAGCCATTCATGGTAAATAATTGCGGCGTTATTTTTTTTGTCATTGATGCAAAGTGATAATCTTTCACCACACCAATTACATGATAGGCTTGATTGCTGCTTCCCAGCATTTTTATGGTTTCACCAATAGGGTTTTTCCAGTTTGCCTTTTTTACAAAACTTTCGTTCACAATAACAGATTGCGTCGCATCAGCGGGAAATGTTGCGGAAAAATTTCTTCCTGCTGTTAATGGGATTTTTAATAAAGGCAAATAATTTTCATCAACAGTTTCACCGGCAAAGTATACGGTTGGGCCAACAGCATTTTTTGTACCCGTGCCCCATACGCCGGCATTTTTTACGCTAACGCCAACAATGTCTGGATTGCTGA
>JBQCHB010000377.1:0-5244 GCA_051955075.1 Flavisolibacter sp. | reverse complement strand
CAAAGTGGCACCATTTACTTTGATAAAGTGGCAATGGACGCGTCCGGCATTTCAAATTTTAAAAACAAAAACACAAAACCTGTTGTTGTCAATAGTACAGCGCTTTTCATGCATAACATTCCTGTACACGTAAATTTTAGTTTTGACAGGTCAGGCTTTCAAACCGGAAAATTTATAGCTACCATTAATAGTGGAGAAATTGACAAACAACGCATCAATGCCTTTGCTATGCCTTTGGGTATGACAAAAATAAAAAGCGGTGCCATACAAAAAGTTGAGGCAAAAATAAAAGGCGATCAATGGCAGGCTAGTGGGAACGTGCTGATTCTTTATAAGGATCTCAATCTTTCTCTTTTGGAAAAAGATAAAAGCGAGGCAGGACTTAATAAAAAACATATTACGAGTTTTATCGCCAATGCATTTGTTCTGAAAAAAAATAATCCCCGAAAAGAGGAAGCGCCGCGTAAAGAAACGGCGGAATTCAAGCGGATACCAGAAGGTGGTTTTTTTATGCTGGTATGGAAAACCATACTGGTGGGTGCTTTAAAAACAATTGGTGCGCCTGTGAAGCTTGCTTCTACAACTTCAAAGAGCAGTACGGGGCAATAAGGTTTTTCATAAAAGGCCAATCAAAAATGAAATCTGCCTGAATTGAAAACTTCATTATTTCTTTCTTGCGGGTGTCTATAATTTTTGGTAGATTTAATTGCTCTACGCCTTTGAAATAACTGCTTTTATTCCTGCCTTAATTCTAAAATTCACCATCTTAAAACATAGTTATGGAGCAAGTGCTGACACCACCAGCCGGTATTACGGTAGCCACAACGCCGCTTCAAAGAGCCACGTACAGGATTGATTCCATTGATCTGCTGCGTGGATTGGTTATGATTATTATGGCGCTGGATCATACCCGTGATTTTTTTCACAGCCAGGCATGGACAGACGATCCGTTGAACATGGCCACCACCACTCCTGCTCTATTCCTCACTCGGTGGATCACGCATTTTTGTGCGCCTGTGTTTGTATTTTTGGCAGGAACTTCAGCGTGGTTTCAAACAAAAAGAAAATCTAAAAAAGAACTAAGCAAGTTTTTAATCACAAGAGGCGTTTGGCTTATTTTAATAGAGATCACACTTGTTAATTTTTCCTTTGGTTTTGATCCTCATTTTTATTTTCTTGGCCTGCAAACCATATGGGCCATTGGCATCAGTATGATTGTTTTAGGACTTGCCATTTGGCTGCCCTTTACGGCTATTTTTATCTTTGGTTCGCTGATTGTTTTAGGACACAACACACTCGATTTTTACGAGGCTGGCCATAAAGGCGATTATAGCTTTTTTTATGCATTGCTTCACCATCAGCAAATTTTTCTTTTAGATAGCAAACATGCCTTTATCATTATGTACCCATTTTTACCCTGGGCCGGACTGATGATGATGGGCTATTGCTTTGGAAATTTTTTTACAAACTATGAAGGTCTTCAAAGAAGAAAGATGCTGACCTGGCTGGGTTGCGGTATTATTTTATTTTTCATTGCCCTGCGGGCCACTAACCTTTACGGCAATCCCGAACACTGGTCCACACAAAAAAATGCGCTGTTCACTATTTTTTCATTTATTGACACCCATAAATATCCGCCTTCGCTTTTGTACATGTGTATGACCATTGGCCCTGCTATTTTATTCATTGCCTGGGTAGGCAGCATTAAAAATGGGTTCACCAAATTTGTTACAGTGTATGGCCGAGTTCCATTTTTTTATTATGTACTTCATTTTTATTTGATCCACACCGTAAGCATGTTGTTCTTTTTGGCGAGAGGGCATTCATTTGCATCGGGTATTTATCACGACTTCCGGACAGGTCCCAACTTTATTGTTCCGGGAGAGGGTTATTCTTTGTGGGTAGTGTATGCTGTATGGCTTTTTGTGGTCGTTTCATTATATCCTGTTTGCAAATGTTTTAGCGAATACAAAAAAACACATTCGCAGTGGTGGTTAAGCTATTTGTAAGAAAGCAACCATGAGCGACTAGCTGCGAACAACGAGACCTATGGATATATTCTCCTTTCAGTCTCGCAGCTCAACGCTATTTCCTTATCTCCCTAATATGATATTCCTGTATCAACGGGGGATTTTCCGGCGTAAGCGTAAAGCTTACCTGCAAACTGGCATGTTCTCCTTCTAAAATAAATGAGCCTCTTAAGTTGTTTTCTGCAACCAGGTCGTGCACACGAATAATAAGGCCCGCTTTGGCAAAAAGTTGACTTGCCTCTTTTCTTAAGAATTCAACATTGTTATCAAGAAAGAAATTTTCTGCAAAAACCTTGTGATCATTCAATGCATTCCACTCTGGCAGCAATTGTATCAACTCATTTTTTCTTTGCTCTAAAATGGCCGACGGCGGAATAACTCTTTTTTCGAGCCCAGCCATTTTTACCAGTGTGTCCAGGATGTTCAGGTTGAGCGTTGCTGTTGGTGCATAAGTAAGATTAGCAAAGCAAACCACGCCAACGCCGTAATCGGGTAAAATGGTCCAGTTGCTGCCAAAACCCGGAAGTCCGCCACTATGTCCAACGAAGATTTTGTTCTCACAATCAATAGACCACCGCAAACCATAAGCGTAAGCAGAACTGGTAGCACAATTGCGTCCGCTGGCATAAGTAAAGCGGGTGTTCAATCCGCTGAAATTATGCGGCACTTGCATTTCTCTCAACGAACTTCTTTTTATCACTGCACTTTCTTTTTCATCGCTTGGTGGCCAGGCAGAAAGATGAAGCGTCATGTACCTGCTAAAATCTTCTATCGTTGTGATAATGCCTCCCATAGCACCAAATGAACCATCATGCAGCAATGCTTCTTCTTTCCATTCATTATTCACCAGGCGGTAACCATGCGCCAGTTTATCGGCAGGCACTTTTGTGTATTCCCAATACGTATGGTTCATGCCCAAAGGTTTCCAAATATTTTCAGCAATATATTGCTGGTAAGTAGTGCCTGTTACATTGGCAATAATTTTTCCCAGCAGGGCAAATCCCAGGTTGCTATATTCATAAGCAACGCCAGGAACATTAGAAAATGAAACCTGTTGGATCAGATCAAGCAGGTCTTTATCTGTATCGGCCAATTGCCTGTCGCCCCAGGGATTATCTTCCGGGAAACCTGCAGCATGACTTAATAGATCTCTTATAGTAATAACCGGCGCATCATTCGTCAGGTATTTTATCTTCTTCATTTCGGGAATGTAGGCAGATGCAGCATCGTCCAATTTTAATTTGCCTGCGTCTCTTAATTTCAAAATAGCCAGTGCTGTAAAGCTTTTGCTCATAGAGGCAATGCGAAAGGCAGAAGATGTGGTGGCTGCGGTTTTTGCCTGAACATTAGCGAGACCAGTGCTGCCTGTATACACTAATTTCCCACCGGCAACGATGCCATAAACAAATCCCGGAAAATGATTTTTGGCTGCATGTTCTTTGTATAGCCGGTCAATAATACCCTGTGTTTGTTTGATTTTTTCTATTCTGTCGTCATCGGCGAAATAAGGTTGCTGATATGTAGTTTGTGAATACGAAGAAATAAAAGTGAACAGGCAGACAAAGGTAATAGACCACTTCATGATGGTAAAAGATTAAGAACCTAAATTAGTTTATTTGAGTTGTTCATGGTTTGCATGCAGTTTTTATCAGTGCTGAATAGCATTGCTGAACGTACAAGTGAGTGACACAACGAACGTTGATAAGAATTATAAATGCTGGAAAAAATACCTTAGTGACCGACTGGAAAATTAAATTCGAAACAAGTTTTACGCAGCTTTAATAACTTTAAAACATGAAAACGATCTTTTCCTTCTTACTGATGTTTTTTTCTTTTTGTCTTCATGCACAAAGCACCGCTGATATTTTAATTATAAACGGACGCATTTTAGATGGTACCGGTAACTCATGGATCAAAGGCAGCATAGCCATTAAAGATGGCAAGATCATCAAGATAGGTTCTTTCGATGATGTTTCGGCCAGCAAAACCATTGATGCGCACAACTTGATCGTGGCTCCGGGTTTCATTGATGTGCACACGCACATTGAAGGCGACGAATTTAAAAATCCAACCGCTAATAATTTTATTTTAGATGGCGTGACAACCGTTGTCACCGGCAACTGCGGATCGTCCAACATTGACATCAAAAAATATTTATGGCAGATAGATTCAACAAAACTTTCTATCAACGTAGCTACGCTTATTGGTCATAACGATGTGCGCAGGGCTGTAATGGGTACGGCAAACCGCAAGGCTACAGAGGCAGAAATTGAAAAGATGGAAGCCATAGTGGAGCAGGCTATGAAGGACGGTGCAGTGGGCCTCAGCACAGGGCTGATTTACATTCCCGGAACATATTCTTCAACCGACGAGGTGCTGCGATTAGCCAAGGTGGCGGCCCGTTACACAGGCGTCTATGCTTCGCATATGCGTGATGAAGGTGATAGCGTGGTGCCGGCCATTAACGAAGCCCTGCTAATTGGCAGAGAAGCGAAGATGCCTGTGGAAATCTCGCATTTCAAATTGAGTGGCCAACAAAACTGGGGCAGGAGCAAGGAAACAGTTGCTATGATCGTGAAGGCAAGACAGGAAGGTATTGATGTAACCATTGATCAATATCCTTATACGGCCAGCAGCACCAGCATCAGTACTTTATTGCCCGACGATGTTTTGTCCGACGGGCGAGACTCCATCAAAGCAAGATTGCAAAGACCAGAGATAAGAAAATATGTAACAGATTATATTCTTGCCAGATTAAAAAAGCGAAAGCTGAAACATTTAAGTTACCCGGTAGTGGCTTATTATAAAGCTGATACAAGCTACAACGGTAAAAGCATTGAGGAAATTAATCTTTTAATGGGCAAGAAGCACAAGGCGAAGATGGAAGCAGAAACCGTGATGGATATTATGATGGGCGGCGGTGCCAGTGCTGTGTTTCATGGCATGGGCGAAGAAGATGTAAAACGTATTATGCAATATCCGTTCAACATGTTTGCCTGCGATGCCTCTATTCGCATTTATGGAGAAGGCATGCCGCATCCGCGGGGGTATGGAACCAATGCAAGAGTATTGGCCAAATATGTAAGAGATGAAAAAGTAATTTCATTGGAAGAGGCTATCAGGCGCATGACCTCTTTGCCTGCACAAAAATTTGGGTTGAAAGACCGTGGGTTATTACGTGAAGGCTTTGCGGCTGACATCGTAATTTTTGACG
>JBQCHB010000376.1:0-11842 GCA_051955075.1 Flavisolibacter sp. | reverse complement strand
CACTGATTTAAAAATTTATTTTATGTCGTTTTCTGCTATAAAAAAAGAAGATACTCCTGTCGAAACAGATTTTCTCCCTCTTCAGGGAACAGATTATGTAGAATTTTATGTAGGCAATGCCAAACAGGCAGCGCATTATTATATGAGTGCATTTGGTTTTCAGGCCATTGCTTATGCCGGCCTTGAAACAGGAGTTAAAGACAAGGCCAGTTATGTGGTGCGTCAAAACAAATTGACCTTTGTGCTTACTACACCGCTGCGTGCAGAAGGCGATATAGCAGATCATATTTATAGACACGGTGATGGCGTAAAATTTTTGGCATTACGCGTAGATGACGCCACCGATGCCTGGGAGCAAACCACCAAACGTGGGGGGGAAAGCTACCTGCAACCCCAACATTTAAAAGATGATAATGGAGAAGTAGTGCTCAGCGGCATTCATACCTATGGCGATACAGTGCATCTATTTGTGGAACGAAAAAATTACAACGGAGCTTTTATGCCGGGATACAAAGCCTGGAGCAATCCGCAGTTTGCACCCAACGACACAGGTCTTTTGCATGTAGATCATTGCGTGGGCAATGTAGGGTGGAACCAAATGAATCCATGGGTAAAGTTTTATGAGGATGTCATGGGTTTTAAAAATATTTTGTCCTTTGATGACGAAGATATTTCCACCGAATATTCTGCTTTAATGAGCAAGGTAATGAGCAATGGAAACGGCTTTGTAAAATTTCCTATTAACGAACCGGCGGAAGGAAAGAAAAAATCGCAGGTGGAAGAATACCTGGAGTTTTATAATGGCGAGGGAGTACAGCACGTAGCGCTTGCCACGGCTGATATTGTAAAAACGGTAAGAGAATTAATGAGCAGGGGTGTGGAGTTTTTAAAAGTGCCTTCTTCTTACTACGATGATTTACTGGACAGAGTAGGGCATATTGATGAAGACCTGGAACCTTTAAAAGAATTAGGAATCCTGGTAGATAGAGATAACGAAGGTTATTTACTGCAACTCTTCTCTAAACCCATCCAGGACAGGCCAACATTATTTTTTGAGATCATCCAGCGTAAAGGCGCCAAAAGCTTTGGCAAAGGAAACTTCAAAGCGCTTTTTGAAGCTATTGAAAGAGAGCAGGCAGCGAGGGGAAATCTGTAAAAAAAATAGTTGATTGGTTGAATGGCTAATTAAGTTGAAAAGAGCCAGGCTTAAACCTTTCAACCATTAAACTGGTCAACTTTTCAACCTTACTCAACTAATTTTTTACTTTTCTTTACATTTATATTAAGAACTTGCTCACATCTAAAGGAGTCATTCAATGAAAAACCTCTTTGCCGTCATCTTTTTTATATTCATGGCTACCACCGGCCACACGCAAGGCGCTTTTGCCAGCTTTATTGACTATCAAAAAGGTTTCACCCGCCCAGGCGACGCCTGGAAACGCAAAGAAGATACATTGCAAAAACAGTTTGCAGCCAAAGGGCTTATCTGGCCTGCCAAATATGTCTACATCCGTTCTTTCAAGTACGATGGTGAGTTGGAAGTGTGGGTAAAAAACCAACGCAAAGAACCGTTCAAGATTTTTAAAACGTATAAAGTATGTGCTTTGGCCGGAACACTTGGTCCCAAGCGTATGCAGGGCGACTACCAGGTTCCGGAAGGGTTTTACTACATCAATGAATTTAATCCCAACAGCACTTACTATCTTTCTTTAGGACTGAATTATCCCAATGCGTCGGATAAAATTTTGAGTGACTCTCTTCATCCCGGCGGCGATATTTATATTCATGGCAGTTGTGTAACGGTCGGCTGTATTCCGGTTACCGATAAGCAGATTGACGAAATATATATGTTGGCCGCATCAGCAAAAAATAGTGGTGTAGATTATATTCCTGTACATATTTATCCCATTCGTTACAATAATAAAAGAAGTGCAGCTTATTTGGCTAATTTGACCAAAAGCGACGGACAGTTAAAAACTTTTGAAGCGAAGTTGGAAGAAGTATATGATCACTTCGAAACCACGCATCAATTGCCCGTTATCATGACCAACACCAATGGCGATTATGTATATGATGGCCTGTCTAAAAAAGTTGTAGTGGCGCCTGCAGAAAAACCCAAAAGAATTCCGGTACAGCATCGGTTTAGAAATATTACCGAGGTAGCCGATGTGGTTACACAGTGGCCCCAGTTTCCCGGTGGTGGCGAAACTTTTTTGAAATATCTCGACAAGATGGGAAAGGCGCTGGTACCTTCTTTGCCCGATGGGAAAAAGAAAGCCAACGTGATGATCGAGTTCATTGTTGATGCAGACGGAACGCCGACGAATTTTAAAGTAATAAATGGTGTTAGCGAAGACTTTGATGATGAATTGATCACGGTGCTGGAACAAATGCCCACCTGGCAACCTGCTATATTAAACGAAAAATCTGTTGCCAAAAAAATGAAACAAAGTTTTTTGATAGAGTAAAAGCTTGGTTCTGAAGTTTACGGTTTACAAGTTCGCAAGTTTATAGAACTTACAATCCGTAAACAGGTGAATAGTAAACTTATAAACTTGTTCAGTGAAAGTGTATTTCATTAGTGGTCTTGGCGCTGATAGAAGAGTGTTTAAAAACATACAACTGCCTTCTCAATACCAGCCTGTTTATTTAGATTGGATTCCGCCACTTAAAAATGAGACGCTAGCCGATTATGCACTAAGACTTGCGAAACCTATTGATACCACGGAAAGTTTTTCTCTTATCGGTCTGTCCCTGGGGGGCATTATGGCTGTAGAAATTGCCAGTCATTTTCAGCCAGTGCATACTATCCTGATCTCCAGCATTTCTTCATCTGAGCATCTTCCTAAATATTACCGGTTGCTGGGAAAACTGCAACTGCATAAATTTCTCCCGGTTTCAATTGTGAAACAAACGTCGTTGATAAAACGTTTTTTCAGTGCAAAAACAACAGAAGATAAAAAGATGCTGGAGTCAATGATACGCAATATGGACGTGCCTTTTATGCGATGGGCTTTAGGTGCTGTTTTAAGCTGGCGATTCACAACTCCTCTGCAAAACATGTTTCACATACATGGCAGCTATGATGAAATATTACCGCTCCGCTTTGCCAAACCAACACACATCATTAGCAAAGCCGGCCACCTTATGGTATTGAACAGGGCTGCGGAGATCAATCAAATATTAGCGGACATATTGAACTAAACTTTTCAACCTTTTAACTTCTCAACTTTCATCACCACCTGTATGGTTTCCGGCGTTTGTTGCTGCAGAATGATCTCACAATCACCACATAATTCTTTCAGTAATTGTTGATTATAATGCCTGATGGTAAGTAAGGTCAACCCTTTGGTTACCTGCACGTCAAAAAACTTTGATGCTTGATGGGCCAGTTGCTCAATTTTTTCTGCATGATCATCTACTACACACAATAAACTGATGGCTGCATTTTGCGTAAGGTGTGGTTTGAATTTAAGCTGGTCAAAAATTTTATACAATTTTTCGGTCAACCCTTCTTCTACAAACGAAAAATCTTTTGAGCTTAATTGCAGCAGCACCTGCTTGTGTTTGTAAACAATGATAGGAGGTAAGTGGTGGATGTTTTTGTTGTGTATGCAAGTGCCTTTGGCGTCAGGCTCAATAAATGAACGGACATACAAAGGAATGTTTTTATTTTGCAAAGGCTTAATAGTTTTCGGGTGAATGACCTGGGCACCATAATAAGCCATTTCAATCACTTCCCTGTAATTAAGTTCTTCAATCCATTTTGCATTTGCGTATTGCTTTGGATCGGCATTCATCACGCCTTGTACATCTTTCCAAATAGTTTGGCTTTCTGCATCCAAAAGATTGGCAAAAACTGCCGCTGTATAATCGCTGCCTTCCCTGCCCAAAGTAGTGCTTTCGTTTTCATCGGTGGCGCCAATAAAGCCTTGTGTTAAAACAATATTATTTTGGGTAAACAAAGGCTTTATTTGTTGCTCTACCTTGTCAGTAGTAAATGGCCAGTCAATTTTTGCATCACGGAAATTATCATCTGTGCGAATAATATCTCGTACATCGATCCATTTGTTTTGCACACCTGCTTCGTTTAAATAGTTGCTCACAATGGCTGTAGAAAGTAATTCTCCTACACAAACAATCTGGTCATAGTAGTAATCATAATGACGAACAGGCTTGTCGTGCAGCAACCATTCTATTTCAGTAAAGAAGTCGGTAAGTGGTAAGTGGCGAGTGGCAGGTAGGGAAGAAGATTGAGTGGTTGAGGGTTCGGTAAGTTGTTGTACAATATTTAAATGTTGTTGTTTGATAGCATTGAACAGTTGTAATGCTTTTTCTTTTTCACTATTAAAAAATGCTTCCGCTACTTTTTCAAGTGCATTGGTGGTTTTGCCCATGGCAGAAATCACTACCAGCAGTTTTTCATGCTCATATTTTTTTAAGATCTGAGCTACGTTTTGAATTCTTTCTGCTGTACTAACCGAGGCGCCACCAAATTTAAAAACCTTCATGAAAAGCCAAGTTTCGGCAAAGATGCTTAAATGATAAATAGGGCGTGTAATTCTCTATTATAAGAAATCTGCTTTTTTAAATCATAGTGCCGACCGGAAGCATGAAGCGGAAATACTATCCGAAGAAAATAATGAATATCGCACGATGCTGAATAGGATTACTGAACGTAAAACGGTGCGACGCAACGACAGCTTTATAGCAGCAATGCAGCCTGGTACAAAATTAAAACCGAAAATGAATCTCAACTCAAAGCTCAAAACCAAAAACACAAAACCACAAACCCGTTTTGCCTACATTTGTTCATCAAAAAAACGATTGCATGAGTCCAAACAGACAGGTTTCAACGCTTGATGAATTCACCATACAGTCGCTGCGGCAATTTCCGCAGGCTACGGGTGAACTAAGTTCTTTGTTGCGTGACATCGGCCTTGCGGCCAAACGGGTAAATGTAGAAGTAAATAAGGCCGGCCTTGTGGACATTTTGGGCGATCACGGAACCATGAACGTGCAGGGCGAAGAAGTAAAGAAGTTGGATGTGTATGCCAACAACCAGTTCATGGGTGTGTTGCAACGCGGTGTAAGTTGCGCCGGTATTGCCAGCGAAGAATTGGATGATTTTGTGGCTTTTGACGATGCCGTGAGCCGCAACTCAAAATACGTGTGCATGTTCGATCCGCTGGATGGTAGTGGCAATATTGATGTGAATGTTTCTATAGGAACGATCTTTTGTATTTATCGCCGCGTTTCGGACAGGGGAACACCGGTGGTGCGTGAAGATTTTTTGCAGAAAGGGAAAAACCAGGTGGCGGCAGGCTATGTTATTTATGGATCTTCCACCATGCTGGTGTATGCTACACGCCGCGGTGTTAATGGCTTTACGCTTGATCCTTCCATTGGTGAGTTTTGTTTGAGCCATCCCGATATTAAATGCCCCGAGTGGGGAAAAATATATTCCGTTAACCATGGAAATTTTTTCCAGTACAATGAAACGGTGAAAAAATATATTACACAGTGTCAAAATAAAACAAAGGATAACGGCGGCCCTTATACGCAACGCTATATTGGCAGCATGGTAGCCGATGTGCATCGCAATTTGATCAAGGGCGGCATTTTTATGTATCCGCCGACCATTGAAAAACCAAAGGGAAAGCTGCGCTTGTTGTACGAGTGTAATCCGTTTGCTTTTATAGTGGAAGTGGCTGGTGGGAAAGCCACTAACGGCGAGCAACGCATTTTAGATATTCAGCCAACAGAGTTGCACCAGCGGTCGGGCTTTTTTGTAGGTAGCAAGGGCATGATGGAAGAACTGGAACAGCACCTTTGCAGGCAAGAAGAGGTGAAGGGTTGATAAGATATTTATGCCGGAAATTTTTTTGCGGTAGTCTGCATTGCTACTATGAAACGTCTGTTGTCCCGATGGCTATCGGGACTCTCTTGTGCGTTCGGAATGCTGTTGAGCAATGATTGTTATAAATTTTTAAGATGGAAGGAAAGAAAATGATCTCGGTTCAAAACCTGGTAAAGAATTACGGAAATTTTGAAGCTGTAAAAGGAATTTCATTTGATGTGGAGGAAGGTGAGATATTTGGCTTGTTGGGGCCGAACGGTGCAGGCAAATCTACCACGCTGGAGATCATTGAAACGCTCCGTGAAAAGACCGGCGGTGCAGTTTGGGTAAATGGTTTCAACCTTGATGAGCAGCCCAATGAAATAAAAAAGATCATTGGTGTGCAGTTGCAAACCAGTGGCTTTTATCCTAACCTCAATTTAATCGAGCTGATAGATTTGTTTGCCGGCTTATACAACCGTAAAGCCAATGCCATGGAAATTCTGGACAGTGTGAATTTGCGTGATAAAGCGAAATCGAAAGTAAAAGAATTAAGCGGCGGACAAAAACAACGTTTTTCCATTGCCACCACTTTGATCAACAATCCGAAAATTATTTTTTTAGATGAGCCAACAACAGGGCTTGATCCGCAGGCACGCAGAAATTTGTGGGAGCTTATTCGCAACATTCGGGCAAAAGGAACAACCATTATATTAACCACGCACTATCTTGATGAAGCTGAATATTTGTGTGACAGGGTAGCTATTGTTGACAGTGGAAAAATCGTTGCGCTTAATACGCCAGATAAATTAATTGACGAGTTGGTAGCTACCGGTTTCGAAAGACCAAAGGAAGTGAAAAAAGCAAATCTTGAAGATGTGTTCATCCACTTAACAGGAAAATCTTTGAGAGAAGATTAATGACAGATGATAAAAATTTTTGTATCACATTCATTAAAGATAATAGTATGAGCTTACAAGATAAACTAAGAGGCTTTCGCGATGAAAAGCTGAAAGCGGAGAAAGAAGCAGGAACCGCTTTTATGGCCGAAAACAAAACAAAAGAAGGCGTAACCGAATTGCCTAACGGAATTCAGTATGCTATATTGAAAGAAGGAAATGGCCCGCGGCCAAATAGCAACAGCACTATAAAAGCACATTACCGTGGCTGTCTTTTAGATGGAAAAGAATTTGACAGTTCTTTCAAACGCAACCAGCCCTTTACGGCGCCTTTGTCTGCACTCATTAAAGGTTGGCAGGAAGTGGTGCCGCTAATGCCCGAAGGCAGTACCTGGCGTTTGTGGATTCCCTCGCATTTGGCTTACGGCGATTACGGAACCGGTGGCATTCCCGGCGGTGCTACCTTGATGTTTGATATAGAGTTGATAAAAATTGTTTGAATGCGGCACGCAGCGGCGCCACGATCCAAATATTTTGAAGTTTTCTTCGTCGCTTCTTTGCGCCTTTGCGTGAAAAATCATTCGCATAATAAAAATTTATGAGCACAGACCTTCGCTATCCCATTGGTAAATACGAGCCGCAAGCTTTTTCTGAAAAACAAAAAGAGCAATGGCTGGCTGATATACAATTTCTTCCCAACGCTATTGAAGCAGCAGTAAATAATTTAGATGAACAACAACTGCAAACGCCGTATCGTGAAGGTGGCTGGACGGTTCATCAATTGGTGCATCATGTTGCGGACAGCCATATGAATGCGTACGTAAGATTTAAACTGGGATACACCGAAGAGAATCCAACCATTCGTCCTTACGAAGAAAAATTGTGGGCACAAGCCGCTGATGTGCAAAATCTGCCTATTAATGTTTCCATTACCTTATTGTATGCATTGCATCAACGCTGGTACGAATTTTTAAGGTCTTTCACGGAGCAGGACTGGAATAGAACAGTCTATCATCCTGAACATAAAAAAGAAATGACGCTTTGGTTTTTGCTGGGCATGTATGCGTGGCACAGCCGGCACCATGTGGCACACATTACAGCGTTAAGAGAAAGGATGGAATGGAATTAAAAGCTTGCGAATTGGGATTGGTTATTTGAGGTTGTTTAATAAAAAGAAAAACATGGAGTGGAAAGTTTTAGCATCGGAATATTTATTCAACGAGCCCTGGTTAACTATACGTAAAGAAAAATGTGAGTTGCCCGACGGAAGGCTGATGCCCGCTTATTACGTTCTTGAATATCCAAGTTGGGTAAGTGCTTTTGCGCTTACAAAAGACAATAAAGTGGTGATGGTGAAACAATACCGTCATGGTTTGGGTGTGGTAAGTACAGAACTGCCCGGCGGCGTAGTTGATAAAGGCGAAACACCTGAAGTGGCGATTGCAAGAGAGTTAAAAGAAGAAACGGGTTATGTTTTTAAGTCTTTTGAATTCATGGGTAAGGTTTCCGCCAATCCTGCCACCAGCAATAATTATATGTACATGTACCTTGCCAAAGAAGGAGAGCAGGTGACCGAGCAAAGTTTAGATGCTACGGAAGACGTAGAGGTAGTTGTTTATACCATTGATGAATTAAAACAACTGGTAAAAGAAAATAAAATTGTGCAGGCTTTGCATACGACAACTATTTTCTATGCGCTGGAAAAGTTGGGATTGGTGCAATATTAAACACCTAAGTCGCAAGAAAACTAAATTTTGCTAATCATCCCGGATTTGTCAAATCAATTCAAGCTGCGCTTCACTTCTGCCACCAAAAAAATGCTGCCACAAACAATGATCAAATCGTCAGCGCCGGCCTTTTGTAAGGCTTGTTGCAAAGCGGTGTTAACATCCTCAACAACATTTCCTTCCAGGGCAAATGTCATTGCTTTTCGTTGCAGTTCGGTTGCATTCAATGCCCGTGGAATATGCGCCTGTGTAAAATAATAGTTAGCATCTTTTGGCAACAATTTTAATATGGTAGTAGCATCCTTGTCCTTTACCATGCCAATGATCACGTGCAGTTTTTTGTAGCGAATATTTTGTAAATGTTGCAGCATTTGTTCCACGCCTTCCTTGTTATGTGCCACCTCTAGCACTATGGTTGGGTTTTGATGAATTACTTCCCACCGGCCTTTCAGTCCTGTTAGTTCTTTTGTTTTCTTTAATCCAATTGCCGTTTGCTCGTCCGAAATAGAAAAATAATTTTTCTTCATCACATCAAGCGCAGTTAAAACAGTACACAGATTCTTCTGCTGGTAAATGCCTGGAAGGTCTAATTCAAAACTTTCAACTTTACTTTCTTCCCTATTTGTAACCTTTAAAAATAAATGACTGCCTTGCCATTCATGCGAAATGGCTTTGTATTGTTCTTCTGCAAACAAAACAGGAGCGTTCATTTGTTGCGCCTTTGCTTCAAACACAGGCCTTGTTTCTTCTCTTGTTTCGCCAATAACCACAGGAACATGCTGTTTGATGATGCCTGCTTTTTCTCCTGCGATTTCCTGTAAAGAATTGCCCAGCATATTGGTATGATCCCAGCCAATATTGGTAATAACAGATACCACGGGTGTAATGATGTTGGTACTGTCCAGCCGTCCGCCAAGGCCTACTTCAATAACAGCTACATCCACTTGTTGCTGCGCAAAATAATCAAAGGCCATGGCTACAGTGATCTCGAAAAAACTTGGTTCTATTTCTTCAATCAGCGGTTGTATTTTTTCGGTAAAATCAACAACAAAATCTTCTTCGGCCATTTTGCCGTTTACTTTGATTCTTTCCCTGAAATCGTACAGGTGCGGCGAAGTGTACAAACCGGTTCTATAGCCTGCTGTTTGTAAAACTGCCGCCAGCATATGGCTAACAGAGCCTTTACCATTGGTGCCGCCTACATGAATGGTTTTAAATTTTGTTTGGGGGTTGCCCAGGCGTTCGCAAAGTATGCGGATGTTGGTAAGGTCTTTCTTAAATGCGGCGCTGCCCATGCGGCTAAACATGGGCAGCTTGTTATATAAATAATCTATTGTTTCGGCGTAGTTCACAGCAGCAAAAATATTGCTGTTGTACGTAAAACTATCAGTAATCAAAGTTTACAATTATTGTTCCTTTTTGATTACTTTCTGCGCTATTGAATTTCAACTGTTTTACCTTTTCCATCGCTAAATTAACTGCACTGTTCTCTGTAATTGGCGAACCTGCATTTCTACGAACATCAATAACAGTTCCATTTGCATCAATCTCAATGTCCAAAAACACTTTTCCTCTTATATTACCACCATTAAATGAAGGATTTTTGATAATGCTTCTTCCCTGCAACCCTCTTCTAATAACGATTCCAGTATAATTTTTACCATTAGGATTCCCATCATAAACACCTTTATCTCCCGGCCCATCGCCTGGTCCCTGGCCACCGGGCCTGTCGTATCCGGGAGCACTGGTGTTGCCGCCATTACCGCCACCCCTGGCACTTGTCATTTGTGCGCCGGCCCGCAATTGTGGCTGTGGTTTAGCAACTGTTTGTGGATTGGCATTGGTAGTTATTTCTTTTGCCTTTGGGTTGGGCGTAGTAGGTTTTACAACAGGAGCTCCATCCGACTTATCATCGGTTTCCATGTCTTTAGTTGTTTGCTCGTGCGACTCGCCTCTTACCGGGCCAGCCGTGCTGGTAACCGGGGCTGAACTTGGCGTACCGGTAACAATCGGCTGTACTTTCCCCGAACCTACATCATTATTGCCCAGGTTTATGTCTTCCAAAGGCGGATCGGGCAATGCTACTTCCATATAATCGTCTACAGGCGGTTTTTCTTCTTGTGGTATGGTCAACTTCACCCAGATAAAAATAAACAGCAGCAAGGCCGCTATGCCGGCAGTAATAGCCGAGGCCTGGATATTTTTTTGTCTCTCGAAATCGGCGGACATGGATAAATGGTTGTTCATACAAAATAAAGATATAACGTATTAAGCATTGTATTTTTTAATACAAATACAGACTTGTTAACGGTGCAAAAGTTATACAAATTGCTTTGCAAATTACAGTTCCGGAAAATCTTTTAACAATTAATCACACCCGCTGTAATAGAACGCCACATTCTTTCTTATAGCCACCAGGCCAACCTTGGCAGCACCGGACACGTATTTATAAACAAACTGCGGCCACAAAAACCTTAAGGCTGCCTGTTATTTAAACAAAAACTATAACCATGAAACGTAAAAACTTTGTCCTGTTCAGTTCTTCCATTCTTGTTCTTTTCCTTCTTGCTATTTTGGTTAGCTGCAGTAAAGATGACAATAAGAATAACACCAACATGTACACTATAAGCGCCACTATGAACGGCGACCAGGAAGTTCCGGCCGTTACTACATCGGGTACAGGAACGGTTACCGGCACTTATGATGCCAACAGCAATGTGCTTACCTATAACGTAAGTTGGAGCAATCTTTCAGGCCCTGCAACACTGGCGCATTTTCACGGGCCTGCTACAGCCGGATCGAACGCATCGGTTGCCGTTCCGTTCACGTTAAATAATAATGGTAATGCGGGAACGGCAAGTGGCACCGCCACATTAACCGATGCGCAGGAAACTGATTTTCTTGCTGGCAAATGGTATGCAAATGTTCATACTGCAGCACATGGTGGGGGAGAGATAAGAGGACAGGTTACAGCAACGCATTAAGATTATAAGCGTCCTTATTTATCGGATACATAGGAACTGCAGTGAAGACGCAAAACATAAATTTCGCAGGGTTTTGTTTTTTGCGTCTTCGTTTTTTAAATAGAGGTAATAGAATTGCAGAAAGCGGCTCAATATTTAGCGAAACCTCAATGCGCAAAGTCTACGTCGTAACTTCCTTTGATCCTTTCCATTGGCGGGTTGAAGTAACCATATTTCAAATGCGGAAATTCTTCTTTCAATAATTCCATCAGTTGCTTTACGCCCAGTATTTCGCCTGAGTCAATTACGCCGATCTTTCCTAAATACCAATCGGGGTCAATATTGAAATTGCGCCATTGGATCATGCAGAGGTCAGTGTCAATAATCAGTTTACGCAACGCTTCATATTCGGCA
>JBQCHB010000375.1:0-4974 GCA_051955075.1 Flavisolibacter sp. | reverse complement strand
AACATGAAGAAACTCTTGTCAATTGCCCTTTTGTTAAATGTCACCGTTTGTTCGGCACAAAAAACTATCTATCACAATGGCTGGATCGATTTCAATAAAAACGGTACTAAAGATATTTTTGAAGATCCACGGCAGCCCATTGATAAGAGAGTAGACGACCTTCTTTCTCAAATGACATTGGAAGAAAAGTCCTGCCAGATGGCAACGCTCTATGGTTATGCCCGTGTGCTGAAAGATGAAATGCCAACAGCCAACTGGAAAAATGAAATCTGGAAAGATGGCATTGCCAATATTGATGAAGAGTTAAATAGTCTTCCTTACAATCCCAAAGCAAAAACAGCATATTCCTTTCCTTACAGCAAGCATGCCAATGCTATTAATACCATACAAAAATGGTTCGTGGAAGAAACGCGGTTAGGCATTCCTGTTGATTTTACTAATGAAGGCATACATGGTTTAACTCATGACAGGGCCACTCCATTGCCCGCACCTATTTCCATTGGAAGCACATGGAATAAAGCATTGGTGCGACAGGCAGGCCAAACTGTGGGCAGGGAAGCAAAGGCTTTGGGTTATACTAATGTTTATGCGCCCATTTTAGATCCTGCCAGAGATCAAAGATGGGGAAGAGTAGTAGAATGCTATGGTGAAGATCCTTTTTTAATCGCCGAGTTAGGTAAGCAAATGACCTTAGGCATTCAGGAAAATGGTGTGGCTTCTACACTGAAGCATTTTGCAGTGTACAGCGTTCCCAAGGGTGGCCGCGATGGCGAAGCGAGAACCGATCCGCATGTGGCGCCCAGGGAAATGCATCAGGTGTATTTATATCCTTTCAGGAGAGTGATCCAGGAAGCGCATCCGCTTGGTGTGATGAGCAGTTATAACGATTGGGATGGTATGCCTGTAACAGGCAGCCATTATTTTTTGACGGAATTGCTGCGGGAAAAGTTTGGTTTTAAAGGATATGTTGTTTCCGATAGCAGGGCTGTAGAATTTTTATACGAGAAACACCACGTGGCGGAAGATTTTAAAGATGCCACAAGAATGGCTGTGGAAGCAGGCTTGAACGTTTGGACAAATTTCAGAATGCCTGATGCATATATCAACAACGTACGTCAATTGGTAAAAGAAGGCAATTTATCTGTGGCGAAAGTGGATGAAAGAGTAAAAGATGTTTTGCGTGTGAAATTTACTTTAGGATTATTTGATTCGCCTTATGTAAGCGATCCAAAAAACTCAGATAAAATTGTTCATACTGCAAAAGATGACTCACTTGCTTTGCAATTAAATAGGGAATCTTTGGTGTTGCTCAAGAATACAAAAGATTTACTCCCCCTAAATAAAAACGACCTGAAAAATATTTTGGTAACAGGTCCGCTTGCCGACGTTAGCGGATACATGATCAGCCGTTATGGCCCGTCCAACAATCCTGCAACAACAGTATTGAGCGGCATTAAACAAGCGGTGAGCAATAGAGTAAATGTAGTTTATGAAAAAGGCTGCGAAGTAGTGAACGCAGGCTGGCCAGGAACAGAAATTATTGCAACACCATTAACTGCAGGCGAACAAGATAGCATTAGCAAAGCTGTTGCTGCTGCAAAAAATGCTGATGTAATCATTGCTGTTTTGGGTGAAGACCAAAATACGGTTGGTGAAAGTTTGTCAAGAACTTCGCTCGATTTACCAGGCAGGCAACAGCAATTGCTTGAGGCGTTGTACGCAACAGGCAAGCCCGTTGTTCTTGTGTTAATAAACGGGCAACCGCTGACCATTAACTGGGCAAATCATTTTGTTCCTTCTATTTTAGAAGCAGGATTTCCAAGTACTTCAGGTGGCAAGGCCATAGCAGAAGCTATCTTCGGCGATTACAATCCCGGTGGGAAACTTTCTATTACCTGGCCTAAAACTACAGGACAGATTGAATTCAACTTTCCTTTCAAGCCTGGGTCGCAGGCCGGCCAGTCTTCATCAGCAGACCCGAATGGCTACGGAAAAACGAGGGTGAACGGGCCGCTGTACCCTTTTGGTTTTGGGTTGAGCTATACTACTTTTGAATATTCAAATCTTGTTGTTAACCAGCAAACAGAATTTGCACAAGGCGATATTGAAGTTTCGGTAGATGTCACCAACACCGACAACCGCAAAGGTGACGCGGTTGTACAGCTTTATTTAAAAGATAAGATCAGCAGCGTTACTACTTACGACTCTCAACTGAGGGGCTTTGAAAGAATAGCCTTGCACCCCGGCGAGAAAAAAACCGTGAAGTTTACATTGAAGCCGGATGACCTGGCATTGCTTGACAAGAATATGAACTGGACTGTTGAACCGGGAGATTTTGATATTATGATTGGTAGTTCATCGGTTGATATAAAACTGAAAAAGACCATCACGGTAAAATAAGCCGGATAATAATGTGCTTAGCGGCATTGAAAACTTGCAGAAATAATGCTGTTGCGTGAAATAAATATTATGAAGCCTGTACAATTGATTAAAATATTTACAGCCTTTGCTGGTTTATTTTGTAGTTCGTTGCATGCCCAAACATCTGTTGCAAAAAACAATTTTCATTCCGGCATTCAATTGTCAAAAGTTTTTTCCGACGCAGAAAAGCAGGTGCGATTGATGTTGAAAGAAATTCCAAATGCTAAAAACAATGGGGGAAAATGGGTGTCTCCAAGAACGCTGGACAGCACACGGCTAAAATTAGTTTCATCTAAAGACTGGACAAGTGGTTTTTTCCCCGGCGAGTTATGGATGTTGTATGCATACACTGGCAAAAAACATTGGCGTGAAGAAGCAGAAAAATTTACAAGCAATATTGAAAAAGAAAAATTCAATGGCGGCACGCACGATTTGGGTTTTATGATCTATGGCAGCTTCGGCACCGGCTATAAGCTCACTAAAAATGCACATTACAAAGACGTTATCATTCAGGCGGCCAAAACACTTTCTACACGCTTTAACCCAAAAGTAGGCTGCGTCCGCTCATGGGATCATAATAGCGATAAATGGGATTATCCTGTTATTATTGACAACATGATGAACCTTGAACTGCTTTTTGCTGCCACAAAACTCACAGGCGATTCTTCATTTTATAAAATAGCAGTAAGCCATGCCAACACTACCATGAAAAATCATTTCAGGGGTGATTACAGTTCATACCATGTAGTGGATTATGATACGGCAACAGGACAAGTACGCAAAAAAAATACGGCACAAGGTTACGCTGATGAATCGGCCTGGGCCCGCGGTCAGGCCTGGGGGCTTTATGGTTATACGATGTGCTACCGCGAAACAAAGGATAAAGCCTATTTAAGTCAGGCAGAGCATATTGCTGCTTTTATTTTAAATCATCCGAATTTGCCGAAAGATTTGGTGCCTTACTGGGATTTTAATGCGCCCAATATTCCAAATGAGCCAAAAGATGCATCGGCCGCAGCTATCATGGCTTCGGCTTTGTATGAATTGAGCTTATACAGCAAGAACGGAAACAGTTATAGTAGAACAGCAGATAAAATATTGAAAAACCTGACCAATGATTACCGTGCAGCTGTAGGAGAAGCAAAAGGGTTTATTTTACTCCATTGTACGGGCTCAAAACCTGCTAACAGTGAAGTGGATGTACCATTAATTTACGCCGATTATTATTATTTGGAAGCACTGCTTAGATCTAAGAAGCTAAAGAAGCAAAACAAATTGTTCTGACACGAGGGGCAAGTATATAAAGATGCTTAAAAGCAGTTTTAACACACTACTGTCAAGGAAAAATCGCTGGCAACTAACCATGCTCTTTTATTGTTCTCTACATTTGCCTTTCAAATTTTTTTAATTGAAGCAGCTCAAGGCAATCAATAAATATTTCTGGAAATACAAGTTTAGGCTGAGCATAGGCGTATTCTTCATTGTCATTTCTAACTACTTCGGTGTACTGGCGCCGCAGATCACGGGATTTATTGTGGACTTTGCCCAAAGAACCCTGCCGGGCTACCAGCCACGCAGTAAAAAGCCGGTGTACGATATTGCCGTTACAAAGTTTATTGAATACATGGAGAGCCTCACATTTTCACCCATACGCATTGTGGTTATTTGCGGGCTTACCATTTTGGGACTGGCACTGCTGCGTGGCTTCTTTATGTTTTTAATGCGACAAACCATCATTGTGATGAGCCGTCATATTGAGTACGACCAGAAGAACGAAGTGTTTGAACATTATCAACAATTAGACGCCACCTTTTACAAAACCCACAGCACCGGCGATTTAATGAGCCGCATGGCCGAAGATGTAAGCCGTGTCCGCATGTTTACGGGTCCGGCGATTATGTATTTGATCAACCTGATTACACTTATCTCTCTGAGTGTATTCTTTATGTTCAAACGCCAGCCCGAACTAACATTATATGTATTGGCGCCGTTGCCTGTACTGGCATTCATCATTTATTTTGTCAACTCCACCATTAACAGAAAGAGCGAAGCATTGCAGGCGGCTCTGGGAAGTATCACTACCAATGCGCAACAATCTTATTCAGGCATTCGTGTTATTAAATCATTTGCACAGGAAGATTCCATGTTCCGGCAGTTTGAAGAAAACAGTGAAAAGTACAAACAGCAAGCCGTTAGTCTTGCCAAGCTGGAAGCCATGTATTTTCCTTCTATGACTTTGCTTATTGGCATCAGCACGTTGCTCACCATTATGATCGGTGGTTTATACTATATCAATGGTCACAGGGAAATTGGTTTGGATACGATCGTGGAGTTTGTTATTTATATCAACATGCTTACTTTTCCTGTCAGCGCCATTGGCTGGACGGCCAGCATGATTCAACGGGCAGCGGCTTCTCAAAAAAGGTTGAACGAGTTTTTAAATACCAAGCCCTCCGTTCCTGTTACATCATCACTACAAAAAACTTCTTTAACCGGCGATATACAGTTTCAAAATGTTGACTTTGTTTATGCTCACACAAGCATTCATGCTAT
>JBQCHB010000374.1:0-6911 GCA_051955075.1 Flavisolibacter sp. | reverse complement strand
AAGACGGCTTGCTGTAATTGCACCTTTACCAACTTTGAAAAGCTTTGCAGCTGCGGGCAATAAAATTAGTATGCCGAGAATAGCCCTTTCCTGGGGACTTAATTTTCTTCCAAACAAGTCCTCACCTGCTATAACCTCATATGCGCCTACAATTTCACCAACTATTGGAATAAACCCTATTCCTACTTCGATTACAGTTTCATAAGCGGGGATTTCAATCGGTACATCATATTTTTCAACGGAGGGGTATGCTCTTACAAGCATCAAGGTTTCAAACTCTTTCGGATGCGAAACCAGCCAGTGATTTACAAAAAGCTCCGGATCAACTTTTGATTCCTTTGCTGTTAAGTCCAGGTAGTCATGCAGCATTTTATCTGCTATTATTCTTCTTACTGTTCTTTCCGTATCACTGGGTTCAATTAAATATCCCACTCCGCGGGTGGTATCTTCTGCAGTTTGTGGTGGTGCGGTACGGAGTATCTTCAACTCAATAATAGTTATAACCTTATCAAGGTTTTCTTTAAACTCGGGCGAATCCAATGATGATTTTTGTTGTTTTTCTAATATCTGTTTTCTAAGCTCCAGTTCTTTTTGCTTCCATTTTTTCCCAAAAACATAATCAATGGTCTGTTTTGCTATTGCTTCAGCATTATACTTTCTGTAATCATCTTCAGTATGAGTTACAATCCATTCGGTGTATTTCAAATACAATTCATGATAATAAGAAGCTTCCTCCGGATTTTTCTTAATATTTTCTTCCCAATTTCGCTTGAATGTGGCCTGCCAGGAAAGAAACTCGCGTTTAGGCGCTGTTTTTTTATTCGATTCTTCCAAAGCCCACGTCCAGAGTTCCTCTGGCGTTTTAAAATTTATAAGCGATTTATCTAATTGAGCTATATAGAACTGTCCGGCGATAATGTCTTTCTCATCTCTCATCGAAAGGGATTTGTAGAAAGCCCAAAATTGATCTCTTTTTTTATTCGTTTGTTTGCTTAATGATAAAGGTGACGGTACGATACTTTTAGCATTAAATGGTATTTCTCCTCTGACAGGACCACTTTGATGGCCATACTTTATCCCACGACTAACTACCGAAAGAATTAATGCTGACCAAGGGCAAACCTTAGCATTCTCTAAGGATTTTGCAATAGTATCCACGGCATCTTGCGGCAGTAATGAAATAACTTGGATCGGAGGAGCCAATATAGGTAGATAAATTCCATTTATGGAAACACTTACATTGAATTCTTGAAATTTGTGTTCATCGGGAAGCCAACCCTTTAGTTTTAGTTCATCGCCAAACATTATATATCCTACGTTAGGGTCAGTTTTAATTTCTATTTCCGTTAATCGACCGCTATCAGAATCAGGCACTTCTTGATGCAATGTCTTCCAGGCTCCTGACAATCGCATTTTCATTATTGTTTCCATTAATTCCACTGGCTCTAATCCTTCTAAAATTGTTAACACCTCACGTGCTTCGTCATCCGTTACTGCGAAATCAAAGCTCCAAAAGCTAGTCGATAATAATTTAGATATTCTTGAAATTGCTGACGGCCTTTCTTGGCGTCTTTTATCATTCGGACTTTTGCATTGCAATTTGATTTGATTCCCACTCTTACTTTGTTGCTGCATTACATGTGTCAATTCATGGGCAAGTAGTCTTTTTCCACTATCCATATTTGGCAAGTATGCTCCATTATTGAATACTATATTATTTCCAGAAGTATATGCTAAAGCGTTAATCGAATTCGCACTTTCAGCAGCTTTATCATTATCATGAATTCTTACATGGCTAAAATCATAACCAAATCTTGATTCCATAAATGAACGTGTATTTATATCCATCGGTTTTCCTGCAGAAGAATTCAAAACTTTATGCACAATTGGTGGTGCAAAAGACTGCGACGAATTATTGCTTTCTTTTCGCTGTACCTTTTTTTCTTCATCTTCTTTTTCACATTCAGCACATTTGCGTTGAATAGTTGTACCGGATGTGTTGTAAGAGTTTTGGGCAACATCTTTATCGCTCATGCGCATTACTTTATCGGCCATTGCATCGGCTTCCTGCTCATATCGATCCCCCGGCTGATTGATCTCAAGCTTTGGTTGTATCCAAGAATTATCGTCTGAATTATGAAAATTAATGTTGCCAAAATTAAATGCCGGTGTGTTTTCCAATTTAGAAGGTACAATATTCTTATTAACAGAGCTGTCTTCATTCTTTCTAAACAAAGAACCAACTATCGACTGGCTTTTATTTTCTGCTTTTTGAGATGCGATCCTCGTCATTTTCCAAAACTTTTATACACAGCATATGCAATCTTATTGCCTGTTGCCTCACTTTTGCTTTCTTTACTGACATTGAAACTGCCGGCATTTACTGATGGGAATTTGCCACCTTGCTGTAGTGCAACTGGTATTGGCTTTTCTGAAAAAAGCCTTGTTAGTTCTACTTCAATAGCTTGTGCAATGGCGTAGCGCTGATGCGGAGAAAAACCATGAAGCACCAGTTCATCAATTTCAATTTCTATGTGTTGATTCATTTGTTATCTGAATTCCAGGCTGCTAAAAGGTCTTTCTAATTTGATGCATTCTGATTTTGCAGCTTGCGAAATATGGGACATCTGCACCGGCTTCTCTTCCTCTGCAGCCAGGAATGCTGCGTTCAATGCAATATTGCGTATGTTGCCGCCGGATAAGTTAAGCTTAGCCAACTGTTCCATATTGAGACCTTCTTTAGGTGTGTTTGCAGGGAAAATCTTAGTCCATATTTCTGCCCGTTGTGCAAGGTCAGGGAATGGAAACTGCACTACAAAACGAATGCGCCGCATGAAAGCTTTATCTAAAGCATTTTTCATGTTAGTGGTAAGTATGGCTAAGCCTCGATAAGCTTCCATTCTTTGCAATAGATAACTTACTTCAATATTGCTGTAGCGGTCGTGGCTGTCTTTTACGTCGCTTCGTTTGCCAAAGAGCGCATCCGCTTCATCAAATAATAAAATGGCTCCGCCATTTTCCGCAGCATCAAAAATTTTTTTCAGATTCTTTTCTGTTTCGCCAATGTATTTGTTGATTACATTGCTCAGGTCTATCCTGTACAGATCAAGGTGTAATTCATTTGCCAGTACTTCCGCTGCCATCGTTTTACCGGTTCCGCTTTCTCCAACAAACAGTACAGTTATACCCAGGCCACGGGCTTCTTTTTTTTCGAAACCCCATGTTCCATAAACCTTATGGCGTTGACGCACATGGATGGCTATTTCTTTCAAAATTTCTTTCTGCAGAGCCGGCAAAACCAAATCATCCCACCCGGTAGGTGATTCAATCCGTTGCGCTAATCCACCCAATTGAGGCCGTGTAAGCCGGCAACAGATCTTCCATAAATCGTTGTCTAAATTTGTTTTTTTGCTACTGGTTTTTCTTTCCCCTATTACAGTGTTTAACTCATTGCACGCTTTGTCTATAGTGGCGGTACTCATACTAAACTGCGATACCAATCCGGATAAGGATTGCTGATTGATTTTTTTTCCAAGACGTTGTTTCCATAATATGAGCTGTTCGTTGGTTATTGGTTTTTGAACATCAAAAGCAAACAGTTTCTTTCCCGTCTCCGGCACCCATTGATTGCTACTGATAATCAGGAGACCATCTACATTTTTAATAAAATAGATGACTGACTGGACTTTCGATTTGTCGTTCATATCCAAATCAACGGTATCGAGAAAGAGTGCATAATTGTTTAACGATGCTTCCCTGTTCCATAATAAAGTCAATTCAGAAATTTCAGCAACATCATTAGGAATTGAATATATTGAGAGAGTATACAGGGACAATGCCTTTTGTGCACTAATATGGGCAGCAATTTTTAATTTGTCCGTCTGCTGATTTCCTAAAAAGAAGATGTACGGCTGCTTATTTACTTCGCTTTGTAAACAAGTATTCAATATTAATTCCGCAAGTTCATACTGAGAAGGAACCAGTTTTTCATCTACCTGAACGGGTTCAAAAATTTTTTTCAGCTTTTCATTTATGCTTTTTACACCGGTTAAGTAATGCAAAATTTGCTCATTAATCGTAATCAAACTATTTGCTAACGTGTCTGCCCTGTTTATTCTGATTAATTGCCAATACCGAAGCGGCGCATCTGGTGTAATGGCATCCCAATGTTGGTTGGGGAAAATAGAAAATGCAAGGCTAAACGTTGGTTGAACTGATAAACCATTTTTGCCTGCCGCTTTACCAAACTCAGAGTCAAATTCAGGCGCAGCAGCTAATAATATTACTGCCTGTTCAAAATCTGATAATTTTAATTTATCAGACAGCCGGATAAATGGCAACATCGGCTGAAAGCTTTTATGTTCATTTATCAGTTGTTGAAACTGTTCATGAAAGTCAGGTTTAGGAGCATGATCATCAGCGTTATAAAGGCATTCAATTTGTTCATTGATGAGTTGGATACCGTTTGTCAGAAATTTCTGGTTTGCCTTGCTCCAGGTATTGAAATCTTCAATCATTACTGTATTGTTATCACCTGCGACGCGTCTGAACCAAGTGGGTAGTTAACCGGACTTTCGATGCCGTCAACCCGTACGCGAACCGCATATTGTGCTTTCACAACATTTTGAATTGTTATCGAAACGGTGTCTGTAGGGACGGCACCCGGATCGGTAATAAGACCAGGAAGAGATGTTGCAAAAGTGTATGCCGGAAAATTCCCATTTACATCTGCCGTTAAAGCGTTAAGCAGTAAAGCAACTTTTTGCCCGGGTTTTGCTTTAGGATTGATTGTGACAGTTATATTTGATGAACCATTATCAGGGATAGTAACCGTTGCCGGTGTAGCTTTTACAAGCCTGGGTGAAAGGACAAATGTTGATGGCTCTGACTCAACTCCTGAATGTTTGGGTTGTGGCGGAGAGTCATTTCCCATGGCAATGGGTTGTACAATTTTTATGTTATGGTTTCCCGCTTCCAAATTCAAATCATCAGTTAACTGAAAAGAAATTCGTGTATCCGTTATTATCAATTTGCTTGTTTTTGGCACTGCATGAGAGCCGTCAATTACCACCTGCGTATTTTCATTATAAAAATTAGCTCCGGAAAGAACCAAAAAATAACCATTCAATATTTTCTGATCACCAATAATAGGCTGTCCTTCTGCGGACTGAGATAATACTTCTTCTATTACAGGCTTTTTGAGCGGTTGTACATAGATGTTTCTTGTTTTTACCGGAGGCCCTTTTTTTGTTGATTTGTCACTTTCAATTAAAACCACCGTCACTTTATATGCCGCTGTTGGCCTGTATTTAGTTGCAAAGGCTGCCCACAATTTTGAGATATCTTCTATACTTAATATCTCAGGAGTAATCGTTATCATTTCTACCTGATCAGCTAATCCTGAATCAGAAAGTTTCCGGAGGGAAGAAGGAAGCGCCGTAAAATTTCCTCCAACTGGCGATCCAATTGAGGTGTTGATGGCTTTGCGATCTAATACAGGTGTCTGATGCAACAGTTGCATCCCATATCCTAATAGAATATCTGTATGAAGTTCCTGCGAACCATAGGCCGTCAACAGGTAATGCAGATCAATAGCTAACGGTTGATTATTAACTCTATTACCATTACTGCTAAAAGAAGGCAAGCCAACATTTTTCCATCCCTGGTTATAGGTGGCCTGGTACATAAACAAATTCAACTGGCTTTGTTCATTGTTTACCGAAGTGTCAATCTTATCAGGAGATAACGCGGTAACAATGACATTTACTCCAATACCGCCTGAGACATTATGATCTATCAATCCATTATTAAGCAAATCTTTCAGGACGTAGGTTACTGATGCAATGCGGAGAGCAGTAGTCATTATTTACCATTGTTACGTTTTTTTAAATAATCTTCCAGAGACATCGAAGGTTTTTGACGGGCGTTGCTAATCGTTTTTTCAGGTTGTGATGAAACTATTGCTCTTACATCAATTCTGCCTATTGATACTTTAATTACAGGTGATTCTGTTTGATTTGCTTTTTCTTTAAAGCTAAAGTTGTTTACTGAAAGATTTTTTTGCAACGGGTAGTTATCTTGATAAAAAGCATTGTTTATTACATTAAATACATCTTTTTGCGCGGCAGCGTAATCATTTTTTTTCAATTGAGGTACTCCTTCGGTTTTACGCGAATCACCAAAATTGTTTTTTTCAAAGTTGTGTTCATTAAAGTTTAATTTATTTTTCTTCTGAAACGACCCGTAATCGAGGTAATCATCCAAATCGCGGTTTATATCGCTGTTAATAGTTGGGTTTAAGTCCAAAAAAGGCTCTTTGTCAACACTTTTCTTTTCAATATTTGAGGTAGGATTTGTTTGGTTAACATCTTCAAAATTTTGGAAAGCTTTTTCCTCTTTCTCCATTTTTTTATTTAAGGGTGCGATGACTTCATCATTCTGCTCAACAAGATTGGCCTTATGATCACTTGAATTTTCGAAATTGATTTGCTCAAATCTTCCGGGTATGCGAGGCTCTATATTATTATTTGCGTTGAAGTGCCGCTTCAGTATATGGTTTATAAAGCCATTCATTTCTGGATCATTTCAATATACAACCTTCTTCTGTAAGGACTCATGTTTAGAATATCTTTTTCCGACCAGCTAAAAAATCTGGCGAGCAAATAAACTTCTTCAAGAATTTTTTTTGCCCAAACGTTGATCTCTGACCACAAATAGCTGGCAATGTCAAAATACATTTCCCAGGAATGATTACAATTTGGACAAACCAATTGCATTCTTATATCTGCCTGTGGATCTTCTTCACTCATGCGATCGTTTAACGCTTCCCAAACAGATTCAGGCAGATTATTGGCATTATATTCTTCATCATCTTTTGTTACAGACAGAATACATTTCGACATAACTTTTTT
>JBQCHB010000373.1:0-10488 GCA_051955075.1 Flavisolibacter sp. | reverse complement strand
AATGTTTTCTATTTTTTGAATAATAGCTTCCCTGTTATAGACACTGGTTTCTTTGTTGTAGTATTCCTCTTTAAATCCAAGTTCTTTAAAATAATCGCCATAATTCACCATCATAAACAAATGCATGTATTCTGTTATCGGCCTCGGAAGGCTGTAGGAATACTGGCAATAGGAAAGTCCGTATTCGCTGATTTGCGCCGCCACGTTTGGCAGCTTGTTTTCTTTATACCATGTTATGTTTTGATTGGCATTGTAAATAGCATCGGCAATGGTTTTAAAATTTTGCGGCGTTACTATGGAGAAAGTGTATTTAGAGCGGAACAGGAAGGGGAAAAAATCCTGTTTGGTTTTATCCAGCAACTTCTGGTAACAATCTACCATCTCCTGGTTTTTTTCAGTAACCTGGCGGTCATCCTTTCTGAAATAGATTTCCACAATTTTTTCAATGGATTGCAATAGTTTTCCTTCGGGCACAATTAAATAATCAATACGATAGGCCAATGCCAGCAATAAATAAGCGATGCCGCCAGAATATTTATCTGCATCTATGCCGGCAATCAGGTCAAGTGTTTCTTTTATCCATTTTTTGAAATACCTGAACTTGATCTCCTTTTCTTCTTCAGGAATCTCAATTAAGTGTTCAACATCCACTGCTGCCAGAGAGGTAAAATCCTGCACCAGTAGATCATCCTGCTTATCGGTTTTAGTAGCCAGTTCTTTTAGTCCATAATATAATTTGCTTGGATTGGCCGTTTGAATATCACTATCAAAAAGCATGGATATTTTTTCTTCATGTAGAGCATAGCGGGTGTAATACAAAGTAAAATTCATTTCGAGCAAGCGGCGCATCACCGGAACGCTTGGCTGCGGCATGCCCGCCAAAAACGCCTGGGCTTCAAAAAGCTTGTCGTCGTAATGCCCCCTGATTATTTTAGAACCCTGGTAAAATTGAAAGCTCCCCTTTGTGCCATCCTGTATATGCACTACGTTTTCCACGTCATCATCGCGCAGGTAATCAAAAAAAGCCGTTATGCTTTCATAGAATTTTTTTTCCTTGAACAGTGTATCGGCTGCATTCCATTTGTCCACCTTTGCCACCGATTTATTATTGTCGGAATAACGGCCGAATATGATGGCGGGCTCAGCTTCTTCATCGGGCTTTTTCTTTGACCAGCTAAATATCTTATCCAACATACTTTGAAATGGCTTTGATTGAGCAAATATCCTGATTATAAATTTCGTAATCCGGCCTCAACATTGGTACAAATAACTACCGCAAATAAAAACTATTCAAAATATGGGCCGGGGTAGACAAGTTTTGAATTCGGCATTTCGTGTTGAAAGAACTCCGATACTGCAAAAACGCTATGACCGGAGGCTAACACCAAACTCCAAACCATAAACCCATTTCTTATTCCTAACTTATTAACGCCATCATTTTCGTCTGCTAAAAATCATTAGTTTCGCCACACTTATTTCAAACATTCCAGAACATGAAGTTTATTGTTTCTTCTTCTCAACTGCTTAAACAGCTACAGCATATCAACGGAGTTATCAACGCCAACACAGTGCTTCCTATTTTGGAAGATTTTTTATTTGAAGTAGAAAAGAACAAACTCACTGTAGTGGCTACAGATTTGGAAACTGTTATGCGCATTCAAATGGATATTGAAGCGAAAGAAACCGGAAAGGTTTGTATTCCCGCTAAGATATTGATGGATTCGCTTAAAAATATTCCGGACCAGCCGCTCACTTTCAATATTGATAAAAATTTTGCTGTTGAAATTACAAGCGACAATGGCAAATACAAGGTAATGGGAGAGAACCCCGACAACTTTCCAAAAGAACCTGCGGCTGATGATACCACATCGTTTACCATGACAGCCTCGGCTTTGGTTACTGCCATTAATAAAACTTTATTTGCAGTGAGCAATGACGATTTACGTCCTGCCATGACAGGTGTTTTTTTTGAACTAAATAAAGATTACGTGCAGTGCGTAGCTACGGATGCACATCGCCTCGTTCGCTACAAAAGAACTGATGTAAGCTGCCCGAAAAGCGATTCTTTCATTGTGCCACGCAAACCTTTGAATCTTTTAAAAACAGCTTTGCCCGCTACGGAAGATGAGATTACCATCAATTACAATGCTAACCATCTTTTTGTAAAACATGGCACTACACAAATGAGCTGCCGTTTGATTGATGCCCGTTTTCCCGATTATAAAGTGGTGATCCCGGCAGATAATCCTTACAAAATGGTGGTAAACAAAAGCGATTTCCAAAGTGCACTGCGGCGTGTAAGTGTATTTAGTAATAAAAGTACCAACCAGGTCGCCCTGAACATTAGCGGCAGCGAATTGCAATTGGCCGCACAGGATGTAGATTTTAGTTTTGAAGGAAATGAAAGAATGAAATGCCAGTACGATGGAGAAGACATTACCATTGCCTTTAATGCCCGTTTTTTAATTGAAATGCTAAACGCAGCCGACAGCGACGAGGTGCGTTTGGAACTATCTACACCAACAAAAGCAGGAATTATAAAACCCACAGAAGTAGACGATAATGAAGACGTATTGATGTTGGTGATGCCGCTGATGTTGAATCAGTAAGCCTTCTATAAGGACGAGCGGCTGAGGGCAAAAGCTACCTTCAGCAACACTATATTTAAAGCACTCAAAAGGAGTGCTTTTTTATTTTAACAAGATGCAACGTGGTTTGTAAATTTGTACTTGTTGCCAAGCCATTTCCACAGAGAGACAGATTGAAATTATTTCATAACCCTTAAACAAGCGAGCCTTCGTAGGTTGGTTCTCCTCCCACCGGGGAGGTCGGGAGGGGCTTTATGGACTATGTAGAACTACGTTCATTTGACAATTATATTGAAGCCAACATTGTGCTGAACATGCTGCAGCACCAGAACATCAATTGCCATTTAAAAGATGAACACATTATAACCATTGATCCTTTATTAAGTCCAGCTTTGGGCGGCATAAAACTGATGGTACACCACAGCCAGGTGGAACGGGCCTGGGATATGATGGAAAGAGCGGAAAATAATTATTTAAAAGAAATTGCCTGTCCCGTTTGCAAAGCGCATGCGTTAAAAGTGATAAGCATTACCAAAAAACATAAATGCAAGCTGGCGGCACTTGCGAGCATGATCTTAAACGGCCACTCTGTAGAGGTAACTAAAGTGTATCAATGCAGTAAGTGTGGATATGATTTTAAAGAATTGCCATAGTTCGTATAAAGTTCAAACGTTGACAAGGCTGATCGGTTCACGGCTAAGGCCTTTCTTTTCAACCGAATCAACTCACTAACCAGTCAACTTTCTTCCTAATTTTAATACATGTGGCAAAGCCTTTTAAACTATTTTCAAACGCTTGAACAACATCCTGTACAGCGCATGCTTTTCTTGGTAAGCGGTATGTTGGTTTTGTGGATCATTGAAGGCGCTATTCCGTTTATTTCACTTCAATACAAAAAAAATAAATGGCGGCATGCGTCGGTTAATTTGACCTTCACCATTTTGCATTTGATCATTCACACAGGCTTTGCGTTTTTTATTGTTTTGCTTTCCGATGCCTGCAGGCAAGATCATTTTGGACTTGTCTATTGGCTGAATGCTTCCGTGCTGTGGACCATAATTATTGCATTTTTAATACTCGATTTTTTTGGCGGCTGGCTTGTACATTTTGTACAACACAAAACTTTTGCTCTTTGGAAGTTTCATGTTGTGCATCATTCAGATAATAATGTAGATGTTACTACAGGCCTGCGCCATCACCCTGTCGAAAGCATTTTAAGAGGCGTTTTCTTTTTATCGGGCATTGCCGTTTCGGGTGCGCCGGTATATGCAGTAATGCTTTATCAAACCTTGTTGGTGTTAAGCACACAGTTTACGCATGCCAATATTCATTTGCCCCGGTGGATTGACCGGCCGCTTAGCTACCTCATTGTCTCTCCGGCTATGCACAAAGTTCACCACCACTGGCAGCAGCCTTACACCGACAGTAATTACGGCGCAGTATTTTCTGTTTGGGACAGACTCCTTGGAACCTACGAGCATTTGGACCAATCGCAAATACACTATGGACTGGATCGCTACTATCCAAATGAACAGGATGAGAATTTGATACTGTTGATGCGCAAGCCATTTAGTAAGATGGAATAGTTTCTGGCGATGTGACCTAACTTGCACTCCGCAGTTCACAAAAACCTTGCATAAGAAATAAAAATTCATGAAGATCATAGCAATGATTCCGGCACGATATGGCGCTACCCGTTTTAGTGGAAAACTAATGGCGCAATTGAAAGGCAAGTCTGTAATCCGTCATACATATGATGCAACGGTGGCAACAGGCTTATTTGATGATGTGGTAGTTGTTACAGACAGCGATATCATTTACAAAGAAATTACAGGAAATGGCGGTAAGGCCATGATGAGCCAAAGGGAACATGAAAGCGGCAGCGACAGAATTGCCGAAGCTGCGGCGGCATTAGACGTAGACGTAATTGTAAATGTGCAGGGAGATACGCCTTTTGTAAAAAAAGAACCGCTTGAAAAATTATTGCAGCAATTTTTAGATCCGTCAGTACACGTGGGTTCATTAATGCAAATACTGGAAGACGAAACTTTAATTGCCGATCCAAATTATGTGAAGGTTTGTATAGATAAAAATAGCAACGCTTTATTTTTTAGCAGGAGCGTTATTCCTTATCCCCGCAATAAAAATATTCCAATCGCTTACTTCGAGCATATTGGCGTGTACGCTTTTCGCAGACAGGCCTTGCTTGATTTCACCACCTGGCCTGTCTCTCCGTTAGAAGATGCGGAAAAGATTGAGTGCCTGCGCTACCTGGAAAATGGCGTACCTCTGCGCATGGTTATTACTGATTTTATGGGCGTGGAAATAGATACGCCGGAAGATTTGGAACGTGCAGAACAGTTGTTGTAAATTGCTGCGCTAAAAACTGCTTTATGAAAATTTGCGTACTGTTATGTGCAATGCTTTCACTGGCTTGCACCAATGCCAATAAGAACCCTGGTCAATCTTCTTCTTCAAACACTTCCACAGAAACAGACAGCAAAGCAGAACACTGGGAAGGCGCTTTTACCAATGGCATGAAGAAGACCTACATCAGCTTTGATGTATCGGCAGATGGGAAGCAGTTGCAAAAGTTAACTTTTAATGGTTATTGGTATTGCGACGGAAGCCTGGCACAAGACATCATGGGGCCCCAGAAAAATTTTTCAATTACAGGCAACAAAGTTGATGGTGTAATTGTGGAACCTGAAGGAGGCGGCGCTTCTGCTACCCGCTACGAACTACATGCTGTTTTTAATGGCAACAAAGCCGAAGGAACATTTAGGATGAATATCAACGGCCTTGGTTGTGATACGTATAAGCTAAACTGGACGGCAGAGAAAAAATAAAATTAGTGCTGCTGAAGTTCTTTAATTTTTTCGTTGATGGCTGACGAAACGCTTTCTAATTCTTTGTTTGCGTCTTCGTGCCCCTGTAAAACAAGTATAATCAGATCGGTTTGCTGTATTCGCAAATCAATATATTGCCGTAGCAGGTCCTGATTTTTTTTCAAGCCGGAACTTAACTTATATCCTGCTGTTTCGTCCATTATTTTTTTGGCCTCTGCCCATTTTGGTTGCGTTATAGTTGATACTTGTTTTAAAAGAGAGGGATCATTAAGATTTTTCAAGGGGCTTACAGCCACCTCTTCTATTTTAGCAAATTGTTCTATATGTTTTTGGTAAGCCGTAGCGTCATCTTTCGAGCTGGTTACATAAAAACTGCTAATGACAATGGTAGTTCCTAAAAGAAGAGCCGAAATGAACACCGGTTTTAGCCGCTGTTCATTTTTTAAAGAGAGGTAATAGCAATAACCAATTACGAAACCGCTAAGTATCCCGCCAATGTGTGCCGCATTATCTACACCTGCTTTAGTAGCTCCGTAGGCAAGGTTGTAAAAAACAAAAATGCCTATGCTTTGAAGCAATGCCTTTCGCATTTTATCGGGGATAATTTTGGTGGTCAAAAGCGCCAGAAACACACCATACAAGCCGAAAATGGCGCCGGATGCGCCAACGCTAACAATAGCATCTCCGTGCCACCAAATGCTTGCAATACTTGCCAGCAAGCCTGTACATAAATATGCTGCGGCGTAACGCCATTTACCCAACATGGGTTCTAAGTAAATTCCTACCATATACAAAGCGTACATGTTGAAAAGAATATGCAAAATACCTGCGTGTACAAATGTGCTTGTTAGCAATCGCCACCATTCACCACCTGTGGTATACGGCTTAAAATTTCCCCCCCATTTAGCTAATTGTTCTGTTGACGGATCAAAAAAGTTTACACCGGATATAATCATAGCAATAAAAACCAGAACATTCACACCTATAATGGTGTATGTTATGGTTTTAGCACCTGTTGACAGGTTCATCACGGAATTAACTTCGGACAACTGTCTTTGTTCTTCTTCTATTGTTTCTTTTGTTTGCGCCTGCAGTTGATGAAGTTCTATCTGTGACTGTTCTATTTGCTCTGCACTATTGTTTGCCTTTACAGAATTAAGCGCCTCTAAAAACCTGGATACGTTTTTTTTGTTTTTTTTCAACAAGTCCCATGTGGTGTTTTCAGGAAGTTTGCTATTTATAGTAAGCGCTTCTTCATTCACTTCCACAATAATATGATCGTGTGGTTGGTTCCATGTTTTCTTGCTATATCCAATCAGGGTATTTTCAGTAACATACTCCAAAGTCCATCCATTATACAAAAAGGAAACATAGGACAAGGTCAGAAGCTCGCATGCGTTTTGTTGGGGCAAAGAAACGGTTTGTGAAAATTGTGGCATTGTGCAGGTAATTTTGGCGCTTGAAGATGCAAAAAAATTCTTTCTTTTAAAACTCTTATTCTATTTTTCGAAATTTGTGCTTATGAAATTCAGAAACTTCAAAATGGTGGATTACGTGGTGTATGGCCGCGGCAGCTTTGATCAGTTAGATGAAATTATTGCGCCTCACCGCAATGATGATGAGCCCGTGATTTTTTTGGTAGATCATTTTTTTGAAGGCAAGTCGCTGGTTAACCGTGTGCCTCTTCGCAAAAACGACAAGATCATTTTTGCCGATGTTACTTATGAGCCCAAAACCACTTATGTTGATTCGATAGCAGATGAATTGAAAGATGAATTTGGAATGGTTAGCGGCATTATTGGCATTGGCGGGGGATCAACCATGGACCTTGCAAAAGCTGTTTCATTAATGATGAATAATCCTGGTTCCTCGGCCGACTACCAGGGATGGGATTTGGTAAAACACCCCGGTGTTTATAAAGTTGGTATCCCCACATTAAGCGGAACAGGTGCAGAGGTGAGCAGAACCACTGTGTTGACAGGCCCCACACGCAAGCTGGGCATGAACTCTGATTTTACGCCGTTTAACCAAATTGTTTTAGATCCCGAGCTAACTGCTAATGCACCGGCGAACCAGCGTTTTTACACCGGAATGGATTGCTACATCCATTGTATTGAAAGTTTAACCGGCACCTATTTAAATGAATTCAGCAAAGCTTATGGTGAAAAAGCGCTGGACTTATGCCGCTATATTTTTTTAGAAAAAGACCGTTGGGATGATGAGTGTGATGATAAATTAATGATGGCTTCTTACGCTGGCGGTATGAGCATCGCTTATTCGCAGGTGGGCGTGGCGCATGCAGTAAGTTATGGCTTAAGTTATTTGCTGGGCACCAAGCATGGTGTGGGCAATTGCATTGTAATGAATCATATTGAGGAGTTTTATCCGGAAGGCGTTGCCGAATTTAAACGCATGGTGGAAAAAGGTGGCTTCGAAATTCCACAAGGAATTTGCAAAAATCTTACAGACGATCAGTTTGAAACAATGATCAATGTTTCTATGGGTATGAAACCTTTATGGGAAAACGCATTAGGCAAGGATTGGGAACAGATCATGACAAGGGAAAAATTGCGTAAATTGTATGAAAAGCTGTAACCGGATATGAAACATTTTTTTTCGACTTCATTTTTGTATTTGCTGCTGCCGATAGTTACTGTTGCACAAGTGCAGAATGTGAATGTTGACAAAGACAATGTGAATGCTGCTGGTTTATTTCATGTAAACGGTGGAACACCTTATGTAGAAGCAAAATTCACCAGGCTTGTGTCGGGCACTCCTTATTTTAAGGACGAATGGATGAACGGCATGTTGGTTTTAAAAGATGGAACAAAGTATAAAGGAGAATTAAAGCTTGACCTTTATTCAAACGAAGTGCATTACTTAGATAGCCGGAAGAATGATTTTGTTGTAGACCTTCCTGTTACGCAGATAGCATTTGCATCCTCCGACACTTCTTATTTGTTTTTGCGGGCACCGTTTGTTCAACAAGACAAAGCATCTTCTAAAGATTATTGGTATTTGCAATTGTTTTCTGATTCGGTAAAACTTTACAAGTATTTCCTGAAAAAGTTGTCGGAAGACAGGCCCTATAATTCGGCTACCTATGAGCAAACCATCAGAACCGCAGATGTTTACTGGATTTATTATAATGGCTCTCCCGTGGAAATTAAAAAGCTTAAAGATGCGCCTTCTTTGTTTGGCGATAAAAAAGACGCTTTAAGTGAATTTTTGAAAAACTCTGATAACAAGAACCTTTCAATGGATCAGAGAGTGATTGCTTTTACAAAATATTTGAACAGCCTTGTAAAAAAATAATTGCTTCAACACGCATTTTATCCGCCTTGTTTTACCTTTCATTAAATAAAACAGCATGAACAAGGCTGAAAAATATTTTCGCTACATTATACCTACTTCTGTCTTTGGCACGCAGCGTACCAAAGAAATTCTCAATAGTAACCCAATAACAAATATTAGCAGGAAGGATGCGGAAAATGTATTTGTTCGTGTGTATGATTTTGATGAAAACTCACTCGACGAGTGTACGCTTAAAAATATTGAACAAAGTTTTGCTTACAAAGAAAACAAGCATGTAAGCTGGATCAATATTGATGGCATTAGGCGGAAGGACGTAGAAATGATCAGCGAACATTATGGCATTCACCCATTGATTGCAGAAGATATACAAAGCATTAACCAGCGGCCCAAAATGGATGAAGTGGACAATATTCTTTATTGCCTGCTTAACATGCTTTACTATAACGAAAATACCGGCACGGTGGAAGTGGAGCAGATCAGCATTGTGTTGGGAAAAAACTTCGTCATCACTTTCCAGGAAGATCCGCAACGTGATGTCTTTAATCCCATTCGCGAAAAATTAAAAATGCCTAATAGCAAATTAAGGCAAAGGGGCGCCGATTATTTGTGCTATTCAATGCTTGACCTGATTGTGGACAGCTATTTTTTTGTGATGGAAAATTTAGGCGACAGGATAGAGCAGGTGGAAGAAGAAGTGATCCGTAACAGCAACACAAGATCGCTGGCAAAAATTAACCAGCTGCGCAAAGAAATGATCGTCTTAAAAAGAAATATTGCACCTGTCCGGGATTTGATCGGCGGCATTATACGCAGCGAAAGCGATTTGCTCAATGAAAGAACTACCAAGTATTTTAAAGATGTGCACGACCATATTATCCAGGCGTATGACCTAAGCGAAAACTACCGCGATGTAATGATAAGTATGCAGGATTTATACATCAATAATGTAAATCTTAAAATGAATGAAGTAATGAAGGTGATGGCTGTAGTAACCTGCCTGCTGGCACCCGCTACGGTTATTGGTGGCATATTCGGAATGAATTTCGAAACCATTCCTTTGCTTCACAACAAATGGGGCTTTTTGGTTTCTGTAGCTGCCATGCTTTTAATTCCTTTATGGATGCTGCGTGCCTTTAGAAAAAGAGGTTGGTTTTAATAATTGTGCCTATTGTATCTGCAGTCTTACATCTTTGTATTCTGAAGGTTTTATTTTTAAAGTGTCTTCATAAACAAACCGCACCAGTGTGTGGTCGGGTAAAGTATATTTTAAAATAGTTGGATTAAAAGATTCATCTTCTATAAGTTCTCCGGTCATAAGCAAAAATTCATTATCATTGATCCATTTTGCATTAAGAACAGCAGAAGAGGAGCCTCCAAAATAAATTCTCCGGCGGGTGTTGTTTTTAATATCTACCAAACCAACTTCTGTGTCGGGTCCGCCGGCTTTGCCAACGGTTGTTCCATTCTTCTTAACTAAAACAATGTTGTAAGAATACAGGTCAATTGCATAAGAGCTGCCTGGATTATAAATAAAATACGCGTAATATTTTTTCAGTGTTTCGCTAACAGCCAATGCCGGTTCGGTATGAACTGTGTCGATTTCTGTTTCAACAAATTTTTGCGCAGTAAACGATGAATCCTGGTTTTTAAAAAATTGATATTCTTCGGGAAATGCTGTCGCCAATTGCTGTTGTGTAATGGCTGTTTCATCCACTACTTCCGTTGTATCTGTTGTA
>JBQCHB010000372.1:0-3143 GCA_051955075.1 Flavisolibacter sp. | reverse complement strand
CAGGCCGCCTCGGCATTGACATTCATGCCACAGCCGGTAAGGGTGATGTTGGCTTTTGCGGCAACTGGACACTGGAAATTTCTGTAAAGCAGCCGGTGAAAGTGTATCGCGGCATGCCCGTAGGTCAATTGATTTATTTTCCTGTGGACGGCGAAATTGAAGTAAAGTACAATCAGAAGAAGGATGCCAAATACAGCGGCCAGCATAACAAGCCGGTTGAAAGTATGATGTGGAAGAATAAGTTCTAATTCCCCCGTCCCCCTAAAGGGCGGACCTAGGTCAATCATACTTTTTGTTATCAGTTGGCATTTTAGTAAAAGCTTTTCCTTTGCATTTCTCTTTGTTGCTATAACTTTAAGAAAGATGTTGCTTTATGAAAAGAAAAAGTGTTTGCAGATGCTGATAAACTACTGTTTGAAATTCTCAGATTCGCCAACAAAGAAAAAAGCTGCATTCAGAAAAAGTTATCCAACAAATTGAAACTTACCTCCAATCTAAAGTAAAACTATGATAGAAAAGTTTCTACAACCTAAGTCTCTCCTTTAGGGGAAAAGAGCACCTTAAATCGCTCCCTTCCCATACTTCTTCATATACGCTACAAGCCACGCCACTACCTCATTATAAGTTGCTCTTCCTTTAGGTTGGTTATTCATTTTTAAATAACTGTCATAAAATTGCGACATCAGCGGCTCTACTATGTTGCGGCTTTTGTAGATGTATTGTAAATATGCCCTGTAGTCTTTTTTGAATTGTGGATGTACTGTCTCACGCAGCTCTTTAAAGCGGGTTGTATCGTAATGCGCTAATTCATGTATCGCATACGTGTAAGCATCATAATAAGCTGAATAGCGGAACTCTACATCGTTAGATATTCTTCCCGATAAAAAAGCTACCATGTTGGCTTCGTTCTCTTTGGCGTAGCCCAATTGATGGCCCATTTCGTGGCAAAGCACAAAAGGTTTTACAAAAACAGGCACGGAGGTTTTAATCTGCGCCTCGCCGGAAAAAGGATTGTAATAACCTGTAAAACCGAAAAGCTGTCCAATGCCTGAAAACAAAGAAGGTTTGATAGATTTTTGCTGGTAAGCAAGAAAAGGATATTGGTCATTTGCTTTTTTATAAGCGGCTATTCCTTCATTGAAAAGTGTTTGATTATGGTTAAAAGACAAACGCTTTACCGAATCAACCTTTGCTGCATAAAAATTTAATTGCTTTTGCAGCGCCGCCGATAACTCATAAAGATCACTGGCATTATAGCTTTGAACATGCAGGTTCAGTTGGTGGGCAATTCCTTGGCGGTTATAATTTAGTCCCCAAAAAACATTGAAGACAACATAGATCCATAGAACCAACTTCAGGTATTTACGAAAGAGTAGCCACGACAAATACTCTTTCACCTGCCGCTTCGCTAATAAACGAACCAGTTTCCATACTTTAAGCACCAGCAAAATGAAAGCTGCGATATACACCAGATCGCCAACGCTGAAAGGAATCCACCCTAACAAAAGCCTCAGCAATCGCGAGAAATAAGGATAAAAACCATAGGTATAATATCTTTCCACCCAGGCTTCGTTGCGTGAAAAAAGCTTTATGACAATGGCCAGCAGAAGAAGCAGCAGCAGACTTTTATCCCGAAGAAGACTTTTAAACATTGTTTTTATAGGCAGATTCGTTAAAATCTTTGGGCAAATTACTCTATTTAAGCCTATTTCCTTTACCTTTGCGACCCTGAAATAAACCCGGTGCGTTACCGGGATGGGTTCTTAAAAATTGGAGCATGAGCAATCGGCGGGAATACGAGATAGCTTTTGTGGGTTTAAAACCAGGTGTTCATGAGTTCAGTTACGAAGTGAACGACAGGTTCTTTGAAGATTACGGCGCACAGGACTTTCAACATGCGGCAGCACATGTAAAGTTGAAGTTGGAAAAAAACAACAGCTTTATGATCCTACGGTTTGAAATTGGAGGAAAGGCTGATGTAACCTGCGACCGTTGCAACAACGAGCTTCCACTGCAGTTGTTCGACGAGTTTACGGTAACAGTAAAAATGGTGGAAGATCCCGAACTAATGAATGAACAGGAAGAAGATCCCGATGTTCATTACATTTCCCGTGGAGAAAGTCATTTGGATGTAAAGGATTGGATTTATGAATTTGTGAACCTTAGCATCCCAATGCAAAAAACCTGTGATTACGAGAATATGGATGGCCCTTATTGCAATCCGGCAGCCCGCGAGTTGCTGAACGGCATGAGGCCCCCCGAAGCGCCAAAAGAAAATCCTTTATGGAAAGGACTGGAAAAGTTTAAAGACTTAGATCAAGAATAAAGAATGACAGATGATTGATGATAGTTGACTGAAGGTTAAAACTATCATCTGCCATTCAACAACTATCATCAATTTAAAATACTAGTTATGCCAAATCCCACACGCAGACATTCGCAGCAAAGAAGCGCCAAGCGTAGAACACATTATAAAGCAGTAGCAGCAACACTTTCTACTGATAAAGCAACCGGTGAAACACATGTTCGTCACCGTGCCCATGTTAGCGAAGGCAAATTGTACTACAAAGGACAAGTAGTTGCAGAAACATCGCCTATCAGAAAGTAAGCAAAAACTTTTTTGAACAGAATCCATTTTCCTGCATTGCCGGGATGATGGATTTTTTATTTTTGGATGAGAATGAAGATAGGAATTGATATGATGGGTGGCGACTTCGCTCCCTTAGAAGCCATAAAAGGCATTCAACAATATATACCTGAATCTGCGGCACATTTAGTATTAATCGGCCATGAAGAAAAGCTTACTCCCCTGCTTACCGAATATCCACTGTCTAAAGATCGCTATACTGTTGTTCATGCACCGCAGGTCATTGACATGCACGAGCATCCCACAAAAGCATTAAAAGAAAAACAGCAATCTTCTATTGCCATCGGCTTTCACTTGCTGGCAACAGGTAAAATAGATGCTTTCATCAGTGCAGGCAATACAGGGGCCATGCTGGTAGGATCTTTATATGCTTTAAAGCCTATTGAAGGCGTGCTGCGGCCAACCATTTCCACTATTATACCAAAAGAAAATGGCGCAACAGGTTTGTTGCTTGACGTTGGTTTGAATTCGGATTGTAAGCCTGAACAGTTGAACC
>JBQCHB010000371.1:0-2929 GCA_051955075.1 Flavisolibacter sp. | reverse complement strand
ATTCTGTTTTTGAAATTCTTGTACGTGTAGCCTGTAAAATACTGAACGCTGTATTATTGATAAATTGCTCGGCACTCTCCCGGCCTGACCCGGTAAGCGAGGCGTAGCGCCTGCCGGATAAAGTTCCGCTTTCATTAAAACGCTTGTAGCTTTCATTGTTCATTCCAAAACAAACGCCATCGCCCATTCCGTCGAGTAATAAAGCACCCGCTTCTGTTGCATAATGAATCAGGTGTTCATCAGCCGTTTGCCAATTACTGTCGACAGTAATGATCACCGGATTTGTAATTCCCCTATTCATCAACTCAATAAACATTCTGCGAACAGACTGCATCGCATTTTTATTGGTGCTGCTTAAGCACAAAACAACGGTTGGGTCATTGGCAATCTTGTCCAGATATTCCCTATCCGCGAGATATGGAATATCTTTTCCCACTTCGTTAAAACAATCAACCATTACAAAATTGATTTCACTGCTTTTAAATTCAGCCTTTGTAAATCCGCTGTCATCAAAGATGGGATAGCATTTACCTGTGCTGAGCGAAGCCGAAGTATCTTTTGCTAATAGCCATGTCGCTGGATACACAATCACTTTCAATGTTCCGGGTAAAGCAAAATCCAAAATATTATGCCCCGTAAAAACATAATCAGCTGCGGTATCTGCTATCGTCCACTTATCGGTCCTCTCGTCATAACTGTATCCAATACTTTGTAAATCTTTTGGTGTGATGGTTTGCAACTTGCTTAAATCTGCAATTACCACTGGCACATGATGACCGCCAATATTGCTAACACTAAACGTATCTCTTCTTTTGTATTCGAAAGGTGCGTAAGGAAGCTTTTCTATCTTTGGAACTGTCGGTCGTTTATCACTTGCCTGGTAGCGTTTTATAATATCCTTACACACCGGGATTTCCAACTCCGGATCTTCTGTCAATGAAACACGAATCGTGTCACCCAAACCATCTTCTAATAATGTACCTATACCTACAGCGCTTTTTATTCTTCCGTCTTCGCCATCACCTGCTTCAGTTACGCCAAGATGCAAAGGATAACATTCACCAAATTCTTCCTGCATGGTTTTCACCAGCAAGCGATAAGCCTGCACCATCACCTGCGGATTACTGCTTTTCATGCTTAGGACAATGTTGTGATAACTTTCCATCCTGGCGATGCGTAGAAATTCCATCGCACTTTCTACCATGCCCATGGGTGTATCGCCGTAGCGGCTCATAATTCTATCACTTAATGAACCATGATTAGTGCCGATGCGCATGGCCGTTCCGTACTCTTTGCAAATTTTTACCAATGGCGTAAAGCGATCTGTGATGCGTTCAATTTCTTCAGCATAGTCCGCATCTGCATATTCGATCAGTTCAAATTTTTTCTTATCAACATAATTGCCCGGATTGACACGAACCTTTTCTACGATGCGTGCTGCTATTTCCGCAGCATTGGGTGTAAAATGAATATCGGCAACCAAAGGCGTTGCGTAGCCTCTTTTGCGTAGTTCATTTTTTATGTTGAGTAAATTTTCTGCTTCCTTTTTTGATGGTGCTGTAATGCGAACCAGTTCTGCGCCGGCTTCTATGCAACGAATGGTTTGCGCTACCGTTGCCACTGTGTTCATGGTATCGGTGGTGGTCATGGTTTGCACACGAATGGGATGAAAATTCCCAAGCAACAAATCGCCAATCTTTACTTCTCTGGTTGCAAGGCGTTTATATTCTGTAAGGCTTTCACAATAAAACATGGAACGAATATGATAATTTGAAAATTAGCAAATAGGCAAATTGATTTCACCGCAAAGTTAGCTAACTGCCCGTGCAAGATTTGTTATTTCATTTGTAATTGAACCGAACAAGGCCCGAGATGGTAAAGCAACCTGCAACGCATTTTCACATTTTCAAATTGGCTCATTTTCAAATTAGCATTACCAGTCCTTTGCCTGCTTGCCACCTTTTTGTTTGTTTTGATTTTGTAGCCGTTCCTGTAATTCTTTTTCTTTTTGCTGTAGCAGGTTTAGCTTTTGTTCAGCTTCCTTCTGACTCATGTTCGATTGCGATTTCTGCTGCTGCTTTTTCTGCTCGTCCTGCTGTTTCTTTAATTCGGATAAAGCTTTTTGCAAATTTTCTCTTGCTTCCTGGTCATCCGGATTTAAACGCAATGCTTTTTTATAAGATTCAATGCTGGCTTCCAAATTCTTTTGCTTGGTATAAGCTACGCCCTGGTTGTAAGCAGCAGCAGACTTTAGCGTCGATGTCTCAATGGCATTGTAAAGCTTTTCGAGCACTTGTTCCGCCTCATCGTACTTCTTTTGCTTTTGCAAGGCGTTGGCCAAATTATATTGAGCTGTGGCATTTTCAGGATCGGCTTGCAAAGCTTTTCGGTATTCGGTTTCTGCCAAATCAAATTGCGTTTGCTTATAGTATTGGTTACCCTTACTGACATAACTAACAGCCGTTTGCGCATTTGCCAGCAATGAAAAAATCAGCGTTTGAAAAACCAATAGCTTCTTCATGCTTTTATTTTTTTTCGATCTGGAATAAATAATTCAACCAGCAAAAACAACAACATAGGTGCTGCCAGCCACAAGTAAAATGTTTGATACGTATATAAAGACGTATCACCTAAAGCCTTCTTATCTATTTGTGCATATTGGGCCATCACTTCTTTCACTGCTGCATCGGCGCTTTCCAAATGAATGTAAGTGCCGTTGGTTGTTGCCGCTATTTGTTGCAAAAGCTGTTCATTTAGTTTTGACACTATGACCTGCCCCGCTTCATCTTTTTTAGCGCTGGCTGTTGCTGTATCCATAATGGTAGCACCCTCTGCAGAGCCAATACCTACGGTGTTGATCATTACGCCTTTTTTGGCCAGTTCCTTTGCTTTTTCCAAAGCGTCTTCATCATGTGTTTCGCCATCGGTT
>JBQCHB010000370.1:0-6111 GCA_051955075.1 Flavisolibacter sp. | reverse complement strand
ATACCGCTGGTAAAATTTTGCAAAGTACCCGACAAAGCTAAGCCCGCAGCCACGCCAAATGCACCTACAAGAGCAGTTAAAATAGTCATGCGCAAGCCCACTATCTGCATAAACATGAGTAGCAGGATAATTTGCATGGCGGTTACAAATAAGTTGATGAGAAATGGACGAGCTGATGTATTTACTTCCTTCCTCAGCAAATGACGGTTCAACCATTTTTTTGTGATGCGGATGAGCCAGAATCCAAGGAATAAAACAACAATAGCAATAACAATTCTCGGCCCTATTGTAACGATCCATTGATAAGCCTGTTCGTAAAACTTTTGAATATTCATCTTGCTGGCGAAGGTTTTGTTCTGCCTTATAGGTGCTTAAAAATCATGCCTTGTCAGGTTTCCATTTAGCAGGTTTTTAACCCATGTTCAAAAGCTGTTAATGGAGAAAGTTAAATAAACCATTTTATTTTAGTGGTCAGGCAACAACAGCAAGGTTCAGAAAAAAATGCACGATTCATTTTTCATGCTACTATTCCGTTGCCTTTTTCACCACTTTGTTCAATGTAAGTCCTTGCACTATTATGGAAAAGATGACAACTATATAACAACTTGAAAGGACAATTTCTTTGGCAGCAGAAGGAGGCAAGGACAAAGCCATTGCTATTGAAATGCCGCCACGCAATCCTGCCCATGTAAGTATGGCCACATTGCCAACACTCAATTTTCTTAATAAAACTATTGCGGGCATGGTAACACTTATTGCCCTTGCAATAAGAATGATTATAATGCAGAGTAAACCCGTTTGCCAGTAATTATTCAAGAAAGGCATCGCCGCCAGTTGGAGGCCAATCATAACAAAAAGAATCGTATTCAACACCTCGTCAAGCAACTGCCAGATGCGTGCTAAAAACTGGTTTCCAACATTTCTTTTATCAAGACTTTTATTGCCAATGATCAAACCCGCCGTAACGGCCGATAAGGGAATAGATGCGTGTAACCTGCCCGCAACAACAGAAACGCCTAACACGACAGCAATGGAAATGAGAAAAATGGTTTGATAATTTTTGATTGACCTCATCATGCGGTAGCCGATATAACCCATGATTAGTCCAATGGTTACGCCGCCTAGTACCTCTTGTGCAAATAGCTGGAGAATATTAAGTAAGGAAAAGTCGGCGCCCGGCTGATTAACGATTTCAAGTAAGATCACAAACAGTACCAGTCCTAACCCGTCATTAAATAAGGATTCGCCGGAAATAATGGTGTGAAGCCTTGGCGGAATTTTCGACTGTTTAAGAATGGAAGCTACCGCAACAGGATCGGTGGGAGAGATCAGTGCTCCGAATAAAAAACAATATGCCAGGGAAATATCAAAATGTAAAATCTTTGAAACCAAATGAAATAGCAAACCATATACGGCAGTTGAAACAACAACGCCGAGGGTGCTTAAAATGAAAACAGGAAGTTTGTTTTCTTTAAGCTTTTGATAATCGAAGTGAAGAGCACTTGCGAAAAGTAAAAACCCAAGCATTACGTCCAGTAGTACTTTTGTAAAGTCAATGCTGTGGGCAAGTGTTATTATCATCTTACTTAAACCGCTGTTGGTTTTTCCGGCAATCAATATAAGAAACGAAACAGTAACTGAAATGGTAACAACGCCGATGGTGGAAGGAAGCTTAATAAATCGTTCGTTTAAATAAGAAAATCCGGCGCTAATAAAAATAAGTATGGTAATGATGGTTAAGATATCCATTTTGAATGTTGCAACTATAAAAATACACAGCTTAAAATATAAGCCAGCAAACCCTTTGCTTTAGGCCTAATTGTTTCATAATGTTTTTGCCCAGGCTTTTATTCTTTCTAATTGGATATGCTATGTTCTTGTTGGCTACAATCCACAATAAAATCTTACAAGACTTTTACCAGGAACTTTCTGACGACAAAATGAAACACGAAGGCACGGACAGCAGTGTACAACAGCCTTTTGCAATAGGTTGGCTGACGGAAGGTCAAGCAACAGCAAGTCGCTAATTAGCAGCGGTTATCAGCAGGACGTAACAAATTGAGTTTTAGGTCATATTTTCATCATCAGTAAATCAATCAGCATTTGTAAAGGTTGACGAATCACAGAAGTCCAGCCCATCGCAAAGCTGATAACCGTTAGCAACAAGTCCTTTCGTGTAACCCGACAAATGGTACCTGACAACAAAGAACCGTTTGACGATCCTATCAATAAGCTTCTCCACGACAAACACCTCTTGAAGTAGAAGCAAGTACTGCAGTCATTTCTCAGCATTTGCTCTATTTTTAAGTCATGATAAAGAACTATCTAAAAACCGCTATACGGACACTCTTGAAAAACAAACTTTTTTCATTGGTCAATATATTGGGTTTGTCATTGAGTATGGCGGTTGGCGTTATTCTTTTTACAGGAATAAAGGCTAATTACGATACCGACCATTTTCATCCAAAGTTAAATCAGATAGTGAGGATCCTCACGCAGGAAACAAAAGACGGGGAACAAACCAAATGGGCAACAACTCCATTGTTGTTGGCGCCTCAATTAGACAGTATCTCCTTTATTGAGAAAACGGTAAAAGTACGCCTGGCGGGAAAGCATAACTTGCAAACAGACAAAGGCGATGTACCTGTTGATATAAAATTTTCAGAGCCTTCTTTCTTTGACGTGTTTGGCTTTGAGTTGTTGTCAGGTAATCCACAAAGCCTTACCAATAATCCCACCACCATTTTTTTAACCGAAAGAACAGCAGAAAAGATATTTGGCAAAGCCAATGCTTTAGGGCAAACGGTGCAATTTGAAAACCTGGGTTCTTATACCATTGGCGGAATTATCCAAGACCCGCCTTTAGAAACACATCTACCCATTGAGGCAATGCTTTCTATTAATTCTGCTGAACTGCTGGAAAAAAAAGGAGTCATCAGTAATACTTCGCAAAATTGGGGAGACTTCAAGAGCGCAGCAATTTATGCACGTTTACAATCTGAAGATGATGTAAAGCAACTCAATACAACGCTCCAAAACTATGATCGGAAGTTGGATAAGAGTAAGCTTCGATTTTTGGCGCAACCGGTAGAAGATATTACCCCTGGAAATAACGACATTAAAAATGACCCCAATGCTGGCGTCAATTGGGCGGGCATAAAAACACAGCTATTATTAATTCTTGCCCTGACCCTTTTATCTGCTTTCAACTATATCAGTTTGGCATTGGCGCGTGCCGTCTCCCGTGCACAGGAAGTAGGTATTCGCAAAACGATAGGTGCAACAAGAGGACAAATTATTGGTCAATTTTTAACGGAAGCGACCCTTATTTCTCTATTTGCTTTGTTTTTTACAGTGCCATGTGTTAGTGTTTTAATGCGCTATATACCGGATATGGAGGTGACGTTTTCCTGGGATCCAATCTTGATTTTAGGCTTGTTGACCTACGCAGTTATCACAGGCTTAGTCGCTGGGGCAGTTCCATCATGGCTGTTGTCAGCGTTTAAGCCCATACAGACTTTGCATAAATTGAAGAATGTTAAGCTGTTTCGGACTGTTTCATTTTACAAGATTTTGGTTGTGGTGCAATTTTCAGTTGCGATCATCCTTATGATACAGGTTGTCATACTGGCCGATTATGAAAGAAAAAACAGTGCAATTATTAACGCAACCGTGCCACCCAATGTGCTGACACTTGATTTGAAAGGTGAAAAATATGAAAACCTGCAAAACGAAATAAGTGGGTTAGGTCAGGTAGAAACGACTTTGGCAACTAACTGGTATTATGAACCGATTAAAATGGGCAAAGATTCTGTAACATTCAACAATAAAATTTTGGAAATAAAGTACGTAAGTATTGATCCAAAAACAATTGAAACAGAAAGTGTCAGCTTAAAATCCGGGCGCAATTTTCCTAAAAATATGCCCCAAAATACTGAGCAATATGTGTTGGTGAATGAAACTGCGGCAGAATTATTGAAGTCCAAATCGGAGACTTTAGTGGGGCAAAATCTATTACTGGACTCTGCCTATGTACAAGTCATTGGCATCATGCCCAATGAAATTATTGGTCAACAACTCCCTCTAATATATAGGTATTTGCCAAATGAAATAGCCACCTTGATTATTAAAACAAAGCCAAATACAGAATTGGCAGTGACCAAAGCCATTCAATCCTTATGGAAAAACCATTTTCCAGGAAAAACAGCAAATCTTAATAACTTAAAAGAGGGTTATTCAAGCAGTAGAGAAAGAATAGGTTTTTTTGGATTCTCTGCCCTTATAGTCATGATCATTGCTGCCTTGGGCATTTTAGGCGTAGCAAGTTACTCCGTAGAAACACGCACTAAAGAACTGGGCATAAGAAAAGTATTGGGAGCAAGCAAAATAGAACTGGTGTGGACAGTTACAAAAATTTTTGGCATTCTTATCCTGATTGCCGGACTTATTGGTGTTCCAGCGGGCTTGTTTGGTGGTGATTTATTAAAAAAAGAAATGGGTAGCCATCTTGATTTGACGCTTATAAATATAAGCATAGGCTTTTGTTTAGTTGCCATAGTGGGCCTACTAACTGTACTATCCCAAACCATTCGGGCAGGGCAAATTCAACCTGTAAAAGTTTAAAAGCAGAGTAAAAAAGGTAAAACATTTATTCGCAGGTTATGAGGATGGTGAGGTAATTAATTCTATTCCGCGACACTCTGACGACAATATAACGAATGACTACAAGTTGCGAGAAGAAGGCACTGTTGCTAACATGATGTTTCTGCAATGTTGACGATAGAAAGTAAGTCAGCTTTTGAAACGCTATTGGAAAATCCATCTATATTTAAGCTGTAGGAATCGGTAACGTCACCACTGGCAGAAACACCTGTTCCGTTAACCGCCACCTCTGAATGCGAGTTTCCCTTAGACATATAGGCTTGATTGCAGGAATCTTATCTGTACTGACCAGTTTCCTATTTTTTGGCAGGCAGGAATGGACTTATCAAATAATGCTCCCGGCAGGACTCCTGGTTACATTTTCTATGTTTTCTATGGATAATCTTTGGAAGAACCAGCCAACACCAAGTTATTATGGACGGGAGTTGTTCTTCTTGGGGGTCGCACTAAACAATAAAGCGCTTACCATCGACTGTCCGTTCAGACTGAATTCTATGGAGCTATACAACAATCAATGAACATTTGTATTTTTATTATGCAATGCTAAAGGACGAATAAAAATGCCGCCAGATCGCCAATGCTTCAACGTAGGCAATTTTACAGACACACCACACTAAATGAATGAAATTTGACACACATTTTCCGACAGACCAACTAAAACCCTACATCAAATATTATGTGGTGTCGGAGAGTAAATTGGAAAATGAGTATAAGGTTTTTCCTTCATCAGGACTTGTTATAGGTTTTCAATACAAAGGACAACTTGCTGCCATAAAAGAAAATACAGAAAGCCCCCTGGCTTCAGCAGGAATTACAGGAATTACTGACGGCTATAAAGTTTTCAGAAATTCCACTGGCATCGGAACTATTTTAGTGTACTTTACCGAAACAGGTTTCACACATTTTGCTTCGCATCCTGCCAACGAACTCTTTAATTTAAGCCTTTCACTTGACGCCATTTTTCATAAAAACAGCATTACAGAAGTGGAGGAAAAATTAGCAATTGCCAACACAGACAGACTTCGGATAAAAATCGTTGAGCAGTTTTTAGTATCTCAACTCAAAGACATTCAAACCGACAAATTAATTGTTGAAGCAGTTAAACTCATTTACCAGACTCACGGAACTATCCGCATCAAAGAATTGCACGAAAAATTATTTATCAGCCAAAGCCCATTTGAGAAACGATTTAGAAAAGTGGTAGGAACAACAGCCAAAAAATTTGCTTCAATTGTTCGTTTCAACGCAGTTCTTGATAATCTAAGCGAAACCAAAACACTAACTGAAATCTGCTACGAAAACAATTTCTTTGACCAGGCCCACTTCATAAAAGACTTTAAACAATTTACAGGCGAAACACCGGAACATTTTAAACGCTTCTTGTAGAAAAACGATTTTTTACAATTACAGGGATCTTATCGATTGCACCTTTGGATTGCAATCTTAGTG
>JBQCHB010000369.1:0-3577 GCA_051955075.1 Flavisolibacter sp. | reverse complement strand
GGTCGCTTTGCGTATCTAACTGTACCTAGCGCATAACGCGTTGCGTCGCTGTGAAAGAATAATTTTCAAACATGATTCAAATGTAGGTTGATAAGTTGAATCATTGAACGGTTGATAGGCCACCTTCCAACGATTCAACTTGGCAACTTATCAACTTTTCTTTACCTTAACAATAACCAAAACTTTGTACAATGAAAAAGGTAATTACCGGCGCTATAGTTGGCGGCCTCATTATTTTCATCTGGCAGTTTCTCTCCTTCGCTTTGATCAATTTTCATAAACCTGCACAGGCTTACACCGACAAGCAGGATGCTATCATGACCTTCCTGAACTCGCAGCAACTAAAAGAAGGCGGCTATATTTTACCCAACCTCCCTGATAATGCTACTATGGACGATCATGAAAAACATATGAAAGCTGCTGAAGGAAAGCCTTGGGCCAGTATTCAATACCACAGCTCACTTAAGAACAATATGGTTATGAACATGGTTCGTGGCCTGCTAGTAAATATAGTTATCGTGTTTTTGTTTTGCTGGTTGATCAGGCGCATGAACGCCGCCAGCTCTTCAACTATTGTAATCAGTGCTTTAGTAGTGGGATTGATCGTTTTTTTAAATGCTCCTTATACTGGTGCCATATGGTATGAAAGCTTTGACATCTGGGCCTACCTGGCCGATGCCATTGTAAGTTGGGGACTGACCGGCTTATGGCTTGCCTGGTGGATGAGAAGAGGAAGAACCGAAATGAATGCTATAAAAGTAAAAGAACAACAGGCTGAAATGGCTAATTGATAGCTAAACGCATAAAAGAGAAAAAGAGTTGAAGGTGTGATCTGTTTTACTTTTTCAACTCTTTTTTATTTCTTTTATCAATTGCCTTGCAGTCAACTTGCCTATCTAATCCCTATTCCACAATTGACCTCCATGAAGCGATGGCGCAGTGTCGTTGGCCCTCTGCGTTCATTGCCAGAAACTTTGCCACAGCACAAGATCATCGCATTTGCCTAAAATAAAAAGATCGTCTCACTTAATGCAAGACGATCTTTTATTACTGTCAATATGATTAAGGCATAATGATCCTTGATGTCGGTTCAATAGAAACCAACTCTAAATCAAAAATCAAATCCTGGCCGGCCAATGGATGATTGGCATCGAGCACTACGCTGCTTTCTTTTACTTCGGCAACGGTTACCGGAAATTGCTGTCCCGATCCGTTGCTCATCATCAACTGCATACCCACTTCGGGGTTCATATCTGCAGGAAATTGTTCTTTCGGAAACTCGATCATCATCTCCTGTTGCTTTTCGCCATAGGCTTCGCCCACTGGAATTTCAACTGTTTTTTTCTCGCCTACTGCCATTCCTTTTACGCCTTCATCAAAACCCTTGATCACTTGCCCGCTGCCCACTGTAAATTCCAGCGGTTCTCTTCCGTTCGAACTGTCGAACGTTTCGCCGTTGCGTAATTTGCCATGATAATGTACTCTTATCTTGTCGCCATTTTGCACTTGTTGCATGATTAAGATTTTTTTGTAGTCAACTAATTAATTCTATTGATCGTTCCTTCCGCCTCAGGCGGACATCTTGTACTGCAGCAACCAGGTGGGGCAATAGCAGGAAGATGTTTTGATGCAGAAAGCAGGCAAGGTACTAATCTTTCGTTCTCCTTGTCAATTTTTCCTGAAATTTGAAAGATGAAGACAACACTTATTTTATTGATTGCCTGCCTAAGTTTTTCTTGCAACGCACAAAAAAACACTGCAAAAAAATCAGAAAATACCAAACCCATTCTTGCAGGCGCCGAACGTTTATCGGTTTACCTGCCCCTACTGAAAGGCAAGTCTGTAGGCATTTTTGCCAATCAAACGTCAATGGTTGGAAACACGCACTTAGTAGACACCCTCAGGAAATCAGGCGTCAATATCAAAGTTATTTTTGGCCCTGAGCATGGCTTCAGGGGTACGGCTGACGCTGGTGAAAAAGTAGGCAATTACACAGATAAAGCAACAGGCATCCCCGTTGTATCGCTTTATGGCAGCAAGCGCAGGCCATCGGCAGAAGATGTGAAAGACGTTGACATTTTGATCTTCGACATCCAGGATGTAGGTGTTCGTTTTTACACTTTTATTTCTTCACTGGAAGAATACATGAACGCTGCTTTTGAATATGGCAAACCATTACTGATTTTAGACCGGCCCAACCCAAATGGATTTTATGTCGATGGCCCTGTGCTTGAACCAAAGTTTAAATCGTTTGTAGGTATGCAGCCCGTGCCCATTGTGTATGGCATGACCATTGGCGAATATGCCATGATGCTGAGTGGTGAAAAATGGTTAAGCGAAAAAGCCAATGCAAGGGCTGAATATTACAAAACAGCAAAAAACTCAGTTGACACGCCCTTTCATTTTTTAGTGATCAAGTGTGAAAATTATACACACGCAAGCAAATATGTGTTGCCCGTAAAGCCATCACCCAATTTGCCTAATATCCAATCCATTTATTTATATCCATCCACCTGTTTTTTTGAAGGTACGGTGTTGAGCGAAGGCCGCGGCACTGATAAGCCCTTCCAGGTTTTCGGAGATCCATCATTGCCAAAAAACTTATACGCTTTTACGCCTAATCCAAACGAAGGTGCAAAAAGCTCCAAGCACTATGGCCAGGTCTGTTATGGCTGGAATTTAAGCGGCACGCCTGAACAAGTGTTGAAAGAAACCAATGGCAAAGTGCAACTGAAATGGCTGATACAGGCTTACCAATTATTTCCCGATAAAGAGAATTTTTTCATCAAACCCAAATCGGGAAATATGGAACAGTCTTTCTTCGATAAATTAGCAGGCAACGCTACGCTGATGCAGCAAATAAAGACCGCCGTTTCTGAAAACGACATTCGCAAAAGCTGGGAACCGAAGCTGGGCGAGTTCAAAAAGATCAGGAAGAAATACCTCATGTACCCCGACTTCGAATAAGTGCTGACTGGTTGAAAAGTTGATAAGGAATGAGATGAATAACTGATTTTTGCAACCTGTCAACTTTTCAACCCTTCAACTTATCAACTAAAAAATGAACTATAAAGATCCCCGCATCATCTTCATGGGCACTCCCGAATTTGCTGTAGCATCATTGCATGCTTTGGCAAATGCTGGCTGCAATATTGTTGGTGTTGTTACAGCGCCTGATAAACCTGCAGGCCGCGGCATGAAGTTGCAGGAAAGTGCTGTAAAAAAATATGCTGTTGAAAAAGGACTGAAGATATTACAGCCGGAAAAATTAAAGAACCCGCAATTTTTAGAAGAACTAAAATCTTTAAACGCTGATCTGCAAATTGTAGTAGCCTTTCGCATGTTGCCCGAAGTGGTTTGGAATATGCCACCAATGGGAACCATTAACGTACATGGCTCTCTGCTACCGCAATACCGCGGTGCTGCGCCTATCAACTGGGCCATTATTAACGGAGAAAAAGAAACAGGCGTTACTACTTTTAAATTGAAACATGAAATTGATACCGGTGATATTTTATTACAGGAAAAAATACCGATTAATGAAAATGAAACCGCTGGTGAACTGCATGACAAAATG
>JBQCHB010000368.1:0-4927 GCA_051955075.1 Flavisolibacter sp. | reverse complement strand
TTCACTCTCAATTACGCTATCGAATCAAATGCTTGGTTGCCGTAAACACAAAACAGACAAAACCAATACCAGCCTATATTACAGCCATATCTACCACCCTTGTAAGGTGTAAAAACTTTTAAAATTTGGTTCAAAAACGGTTGCTGATCGCTCTATCTTTCAGTTCATAGATGCGCAAGCGTCTCTTCTCTCCTGTTTTCTTTGCTGAAAATTGCCATGCAATTTTCAGCAAAGAACGCACAACGAAAGCTGCTAATGAAAAGCCTGCTATAAAATAGATACAGCCGTTTTACGAAATGGCAACATTGTTTTAAAAAATTTTGTAACAGTTCTTTATTTATACTGCATGAAGCATGTATATTCGCACAAACGAAACATCCTTCCTGTTAAGAAGCAGCATATATAATGTCACCTCCGCAATAGCTATCATTATTGTGGTTGTCATTATTATTCCTGCACTGCATGGAGGTGGCATTTAATTGTAAAAAGAAACTATCAATACAAAACCCGCCTCCAAAAAGAGGCGGGTTTTTTTATGCGTCAATTATTAAAAACTCAGGTAGCAATCACATGAACGAATTAAATAAATACAGCAAAACGCTTACACAAGACGAAACACAGCCTGCAGCACAAGCCATGCTCTACGGCATTGGTTTAACAGATGAAGATCTAAACAAAGCACAGGTAGGCGTGGTTAGCATGGGTTATGATGGCAACACCTGCAATATGCACCTGAACGATCTTGCAAAAATTGTAAAACAAGGCGTCTGGGACAGCGATTTGGTAGGACTGATCTTTAATACCATTGGCGTTAGCGATGGTATGAGCAATGGTACTGATGGCATGCGCTATTCATTGGTAAGCCGCGATATCATTGCCGACTCTATTGAAGCGGTTTGCGGCGCTCAGTATTATGATGCCGTAATCGCTTTGCCGGGCTGCGATAAAAATATGCCAGGCTCTGTGATAGCTATGGGACGATTGAACCGGCCTTCGATTATGGTGTATGGCGGAACGATTGCGCCGGGACATCATAACGGGCAAGACCTGAATATTGTTTCTGCCTTTGAAGCATTAGGACAAAAAATTGCCGGGAAAATCACCGAAGAAGATTTTCGCTGCGTAGTAAAAGCATCTTGTCCCGGTGCAGGCGCCTGCGGTGGTATGTACACGGCCAACACTATGGCTGCCGCTATTGAAGCATTGGGCATGAGCCTTCCCTACTCTTCTACCAATCCTGCCATTAGCGAAGAAAAAAAGAGAGAGTGCCTGGAGGCAGGAAAAGCGATCCGGCTGCTGCTTGAAAAAGACATTAAGCCGAAAGACATCATGACACGCAAGGCTTTTGAAAATGCTATAACCATCATTATGGTTTTAGGTGGCTCAACAAACGCTGTGCTACACCTAATTGCCATGGCAAAAAGTGTTGACATTGCACTAACACAGGATGATTTTCAAACGATCAGTGACAAAGTTCCTGTATTGGCTGATTTCAAACCCAGCGGAAAATATTTGATGCAGGATCTGCACCAGCATGGAGGCCTTCCTTCTGTAATGAAATATTTATTACAACAGGGTTTGCTGCACGGCGATTGTTTAACCGTGACAGGTAAGACCATTGCTGAAAATTTGGCTGCTGTACCTGATCTTGATTTTTCGAAACAGGATATTGTTCATCCTGTTGAAAATCCAATCAAGCCAACAGGCCATTTACAAATATTATATGGCAACCTTGCAGAACGTGGCAGCGTGGCCAAGATCAGCGGTAAAGAAGGCGAACGCTTTGAAGGCCCCGCAAGGGTATTTGACGGAGAGTTTGAATTGATCAACGGCATCAACTCCGGAAAAATTAAACCGGGTGATGTGGTCGTAATAAGATATGTAGGTCCCAAAGGTGGGCCGGGCATGCCTGAAATGCTGAAGCCTACTTCTGCCATCATTGGCGCAGGCTTAGGCAAATCTGTTGCTTTAATTACCGACGGAAGATTTAGTGGCGGCACACATGGTTTTGTAGTAGGGCATATTACTCCCGAAGCGTATGATGGCGGCACCATTGCCTTAGTACAGGATGATGACCGGATCGAATTAGACGCAACGAAAAATATAATCACACTTAAAATATCAGAGGAAGAATTAGCAAAAAGAAAAGCGCAATGGAAACAACCACCATTGAAAGCAACAAAAGGAATTCTTTTCAAGTACGCCAACTGTGTAAAAGATGCAAGTGAAGGTTGTGTGACCGATGAAGCGGCCCCCTCTGGCTCCCCCAACAGGGTAGTGCCCCATACACAGCCCATGCTTTCCGAAGAGACAAATGAAATATAAGCTCTGAGTTACACGGAACAGACAAAAAAACATTAACAGGCTTTAGCCAAACAAAAAAACTTAAGTATGCAAACCCTGGAAGTAGAAAAAAAGAAAACAGCAAAAAAAACAACAGAATCGTTGAGCGGAAGCGAAGCCGTGCTGAAGGCGTTGATTGCTGAAGGTGTTGATACGATCTTTGGTTATCCGGGTGGTGCCATTATGCCCATCTACGATGCGTTGTACGACTATAACGACCAGTTGAAACATATCCTTGTCCGCCACGAGCAAGGCGCTATTCATGCAGCACAGGGTTATGCCAGAACCTCAGGCGATGTAGGTGTTGTATTTGCTACCAGTGGTCCCGGTGCTACCAATTTGGTTACGGGCCTGGCCGATGCACAAATTGACAGTACGCCGGTTGTATGTATTACGGGGCAGGTGTTTGCCCATTTGCTGGGCACCGATGCCTTCCAGGAAACTGATGTTATCAACATTACTACGCCTATTACCAAATGGAATTATCAAATAACAGATGCTACTGAAATTCCTTCTGTACTGGCTAAAGCCTTTTACATTGCCAGAAGCGGAAGACCAGGCCCAGTGTTGATCGACATTACAAAAAATGCACAACTGCAGCTGTTCGAATACAACGGACATGAAAAATGCGATCATATCCGCAGCTATCGGCCCAAGCCCATTGTAAGAAAAGAATACATAGAAGAAGCGGCCCAAATCATTAACGCTGCTGAAAAACCATTTGTTGTTTTTGGCCAGGGCGTGATATTAGGCAAAGCTGAAAAAGAGTTCAAAGCTTTCATTGAAAAATCAGGTATTCCTGCTGCATGGACGATCATGGGTATGAGTGCTATTCCTACGGATCATCCACAGGCTGTGGGCATGCTGGGCATGCATGGAAATTACGGACCTAATTTATTAACGAACGAATGTGATGTGCTCATTGCTATCGGCATGCGTTTCGACGATCGTGTTACCGGCCGACTTGATAAATATGCCAAGCAGGCAAAAATTATCCATCTTGATATTGATCCTGCCGAAATTGATAAAAATGTAAAAACAACCGTTCCGGTGTGGGGCGATTGTAAAGAAACATTACCGCTTCTTACAGCGGCGATAGAACAAAAGGTTTACCCCCAGTGGTTGCAGCAATTTAAGGACTGCCAGAAGAAGGAGGAAGAAAAAGTAATTTACGATGAGCTGAACCCAACCGGTGAAGTATTAACCATGGGCGAAGTGATCAACCAGCTGAACGAGCTTACAAAAGGCGATGCTGTAATTGTTACTGATGTAGGCCAGCATCAAATGATTGCCTGCCGCTATGCAAAATTCAATCAATCGAAAAGCAATGTGACCAGTGGCGGTTTAGGTACCATGGGTTTTGCCTTGCCTGCTGCTATCGGGGCAAAATATGGTGCGCCTGAAAGAACTGTCGTTGCGGTTATTGGTGATGGCGGCTTTCAAATGACTTTGCAGGAATTGGGCACTGTCATGCAGTTCAAGCCTCATGTAAAAATTTTGATTCTCAATAACAATTTTCTAGGCATGGTGCGCCAGTGGCAGCAGTTGTTCAATGAAAAAAGATATTCGTTTGTTGATATTGCCAGCCCCGATTTTGTGCAGGTAGCCAAAGGTTTCGGCATTGCAGGAAAGTCAATTTCAAAAAGGGAAGACATCAAAACTGCGCTGAAAGAAATGCTGGAATACGATGGAAGCTTTTTATTGGAAGTGATGGTAGGAAAAGAGAACAATGTATTTCCCATGGTGCCGCAGGGACGTGGCGTAGCGGAGATCGTATTGAGTGGTGAGGAGATATAGCCCCCTGTCCCCGGTGGGGGAGCTTAGGTCAACGAGGCTTTATTTGGATCAATTAGTTCTTTAAATATAGAGTTGAGATTGTGTTACCGGCAGTTGCACTATTGTTAAGTTTCTGTTGCGTCGCACTCTTGTACTGTAACAATTCTATTGAGCATTCTGAAACAGTCATAATGATATTGAAGTGAGTCCCGATAGCTATCGGGACAACAGGCGGTGATAGTAGCAATACAGCCGAAAACAAAAAATATAAAACTCTCTTCTCGAGGTATTGAAAAGAGAAGAAAAAAATGATAGGTCATGAACAAACAGGAATATACCATAACAGTTTATACTGAAAATCAGATCGGCATTATAAGCCGTGTTTCAACTATTTTTTCCAGGAGGAAAATAAATATTGAAAGCCTTAATACTTCTCCCAGTGAAATTGAAGGCATTCACCGTTTCACCATTGTGATACAGGAAACAGAAGAAGTAGTAAAAAAACTGGTGCGCCAGATCGAGAAGCAGGTTGACATTTTACGAGCATTTTACAATACCGACAACGAGATCGTTTGGCAGGAAATGGCGTTATATAAAGTTTCTACAGATGAAATAGCCGAGAAAGTAAAAGTGGAACGCCTGCTGCGGGAATTTGGTGCCAGGGCTGTGGCGATAAGAAAAGACTATACAGTATTTGAAACCACCGGCCATCACGAAGAAATAGACAAATTGGTGAAAGTGCTGGAGCCTTATGGATTGATTGAATTTGTACGCAGCGCAAGAGTAGCCATCATTAAAGAAAGCATTG
>JBQCHB010000367.1:0-12775 GCA_051955075.1 Flavisolibacter sp. | reverse complement strand
GGAAGGTTTATGGAAAGATTTGACCGACTCTGTAAATAAAATGGCATCAAACCTGACAGGTCAGGTAAGACATATTGCGGAGGTAACAACTGCCGTGGCCAACGGCGACCTTTCAAGAAAAATTGAGGTGGACGTAAAAGGCGAGATCCTTGAATTGAAAAATACTATCAATACCATGGTGGAACAGCTCCGTGCCTTCGCCTCTGAGGTAACACGTGTGGCTCGTGAGGTAGGTACAGAAGGAAAGCTGGGCGGACAGGCTAATGTACCGGGTGTTGCCGGAACCTGGAAAGACTTAACCGATTCTGTAAACGGTATGGCTGGTAACCTGACAGCCCAGGTGCGTAACATTGCTGATGTGGCGATTGCCGTGGCCAACGGCGATATGAGTAAAAAAATTACGGTGGACGTACGTGGCGAGATTCTTCAATTGAAGGAAACGCTAAATACCATGGTGGACCAGTTGCGTGCCTTCGCCTCTGAGGTAACAAGGGTTGCTCGTGAGGTGGGTTCCGAAGGTAAATTGGGTGGACAGGCCTTTGTACCGGGTGTTGCCGGAACCTGGAAAGATTTGACGGACTCAGTAAACCAAATGACCGGTAACCTTACACTGCAGGTGCGTAACATCGCTGAGGTTACAAAAGCTGTGGCCTCAGGTGACCTTTCTAAAAAAGTAACGATCGACGTAAAAGGCGAGATTCTTGATCTGAAAAATACCATCAATACTATGGTGGACCAGTTGAACTCCTTCGCCTTCGAGGTAACAAGGGTAGCGAGAGAGGTAGGAACTGAAGGAAAGTTAGGTGGGCAAGCAGAAGTGCAGGGTGTGGCTGGAACCTGGAAGGATCTGACCGACTCGGTAAACATGATGGCATCGAACCTTACTAACCAGGTACGTGGGATTGCCAAGGTGGTGACCGCCGTAGCAACCGGTAACCTGAAACAAAAATTGTCTATCGTTTCCCGCGGCGAGGTAGCCCAGTTAACAGATACGATTAACGAAATGATTGATACGCTGGCGACCTTTGCGGACCAGGTAACAACGGTTGCCCGTGAGGTAGGAGTAGAAGGAAGATTGGGCGGGCAAGCCTCAGTACCAGGTGCATCTGGTATCTGGAAGAACCTTACAGAAAATGTGAATCAACTTGCAGAAAACCTTACTACTCAGGTACGTGCAATTTCTGAAGTAGCATCGGCTGTAACCAAAGGTGACCTTACGCGGATGATTCGTGTAGAGGCGAAAGGAGAGGTGGAAGAATTGAAAGATACCATCAACCAGATGATTGCTAACCTGAAAGAGACAACCCTGCGTAACCAGGAACAGGATTGGTTAAAATCCAACCTTGCCAAGTTTACCCAAATGTTGCAGGGTCAGAAAGACCTGAATACTGTAACAAGACGTATTCTTTCCGAGTTGGCCCAGGTAGTAAACGCCCAACAGGGTATGTTCTATATTTTGGAGCAGGATGAGAACGAGGAAAATAAAAAATTGAAGCTTTTCTCTGCTTACGCTTATAACGATGAATTAAATATCAGCCGCGAATTTGCATTGGGGCAAGGATTGGTAGGGCAGGTGGCTATTGAGAAAGAAAGAATCCTGTTAACAAATGTTCCTAAAGATTATATTAAGATTGGTTCTGGTTTAGGAGAAGCTTCCCCGGTAAGCGTAATCGTTTTACCTGTACTGTTCGAAACCGAAATCAAAGCCGTTATCGAACTGGCCTCCTTTGACGAATTTAGCCAAACCCACCTTGACTTTTTGGGCCAGTTGACGGAATCCATCGGTATTGTGTTAAATACGATTGAGGCCAACTCAAGAACAGAAGAACTGCTGGAACAGTCTCAGTCATTAACAGAAGAATTAAGAAGAACCAACGAAGAGTTGCAGGATAAAGCCCATCTTCTTGTTAAACAGAAAGAAGAAGTGGAAGCCAAGAATAAGGAGGTGGAAGATGCCAGGAAATCGTTGGAAGAAAAGGCAGAACAGCTGCAGCTTACCTCTAAATATAAGTCGGAGTTCCTGGCCAATATGTCGCACGAGTTGCGCACGCCCTTGAACTCATTGCTTATTCTTGCTCAGCAACTTTATGAAAACCGTGAAGGTAATCTTTCGGAAAAACAAGTGCGTTACGCGAAAACCATTCACAGTTGCGGCGATGATCTTATCCAGTTGATCAATGACATTCTAGATTTGTCGAAGATCGAATCTGGTTATATTTCTACCGACTTTATCAATGTCCGTTTCCACGAGATTACATCCTTTGTTGAAACGACTTTCAAACACGTTTCGGAAAGCAAAAACCTAAAATTCAATATAGATGTAGATGAACGTTTGCCCGAATCTTTTGAGACAGATATTCAGCGTTTGAACCAGATTTTAAAAAATCTCTTGTCTAATGCTTTTAAGTTTACCGAGAAAGGTGGTGTTCAGTTGAAAATTTATGAAGCGAACAAAAAGAACTGGAAACCCGGAAATCCAAGTCTCGATAATGCTAAAAAGGTTGTGGCTTTTGAAATTAAAGATTCAGGAATTGGTATTTCCAAAGACAAGCAAAACATCATTTTCGAAGCGTTCCAACAAGCCGAAGGTTCCACATCGCGTAAATATGGTGGTACAGGCTTGGGCTTGTCTATCAGCCGGGGCCTTGCCGATCTCTTAGGCGGTTCTATTGAGCTGGAAAGCGAAGTTGGAAGCGGAAGCTCGTTCACCTTATTCCTTCCTATTAATTATAACCCTTCAGCATTTAAAAAAGAAAAGCAATCAAGCTTAACAGTGAGTGAATATAAACTGGCTGAAGTTTCTGATGACGTTGCGATCCAGTCTGTGCCTACCATTAAAGTAGAAGCAACAAAAGACCTGGAAGGACTGAACGAAATCATCAACGAAACAGGTGATGACCGCAATAACATTTATAGCCACGATAAGGTAGTGCTGGTGGTAGAAGATGACCTGCGCTTTGCCAAGATCATGATTGATAAAGCACACGAAGCCGATCTAAAAATAGTGGTGGCTACAAGCTTTGGAGAAGTGTTTGAATTGACCAACAAGTATAATCCAATTGCAGTAACGCTTGATGTAAAGCTGCCCGATGCCAGTGGTTGGAGAGTATTAGACCTCTTTAAAAACGACATCAACTTCAGGCATATTCCGGTGCATTTAATATCGGGTGAGGAAAACAGGCTGCTGGCCATGCAAAGAGGCGCCAGAAGTTTTCATCTGAAACCATTGAAGAATGAAGCCCTTGCAGTTCTGTTCAATGATATTGTGGTTTATCACAATCGCAAGCCAAAGCAATTATTGATTGTGGAAGACAATGAGATAGATTCATCTCAAATTGCCAAAGTGCTCGACAACGGCGAAATGCTGAACATTGTTATTGCGCCAACGGGTCACGAAGGTTTGGAACTGATTCGCAATAATTCTTACGACTGCATTATTGTCGATTACATGTTGCCCGACATTGCAGGACAGGATTTCTTAAAAGAAATCAACGACATTAAAAAGTTTCAAATGACACCGGTGCTGGTCTATTCGGCCAAAGATTTTTCACCAAAGGAAAGAACCCAGTTAAAACAATATGCTAACCGCATTTTACTGAAAGATGTAAACTCTCTTGAACTGTTGCTGGAAGAAGCTGTGCTGCATATGCATATTGACCACAAAGACTTATTGCCAGAAAAGCAAAAGATCATTGAGAACCTGCGCTCTAAAGAAGATGTGCTGACGAACAAAACAGTTTTGGTGGTGGATGATGATGTAAGAAACCTTTTTGCTTTAACAACGGCATTTGAAAGGTATAATATCAATACGATCACTGCAGAAAGCGGGCAGGAGGCGATCAATATCCTGGGCGAAAACACGGGCATAGATATGGTATTGATGGACATTATGATGCCGGAAATGGATGGCTATGAAACCACGCAAAAGATCAGGAGGGAACATAAAAATAATAACCTCCCGATCATTGCAGTTACAGCAAAAGCTATGAAGGGCGACAGGGAAAAATGCATTGAAGCCGGTGCATCGGATTACATCACCAAGCCTGTAAAAATCGACCAGTTGCTTTCGTTAATGAGTGTATGGTTGTATAAGTAAAACAGTCTAAAGTAAAAGGTTTAATGTTTGAAATTCTTTTCCGGTGTTATTATATCAATTGAATACAGCGCATTGGATTAAAAACTTAAACCTTAATCTTCGACCTTAAATGTAAACATGGAATTAATAAAGCCAGAAGATATAGCCTATAAAAAACCCGTCAAGATTTTGGTGGTTGACGACAGGGAAGACAACCTGTTGTCAATCGAAACCATTCTTGAAAGAGAGGACTATACCATTGTAAAAGCAGCTTCAGGCAGGGCGGCGCTCAAAACATTATTGTTGCAACAGGATTTTACGCTGATACTAATGGACGTGCAAATGCCCGACATGAATGGCTTTGAAACGGCGGCATTAATTTATGAAAGAGAAAAGCTGAAACAAATTCCCATCATTTTTATTACGGCGCATAACCAGGGCGAAGAAAGGATGTATGAAGGTTATGAAATGGGCGGTGTTGATTTTATTTATAAACCCATTAACCCTGAATTGCTGCGTTATAAGGTAAGTGTGTTTGTAGAACTTTATCAGAAAACGCATCAGCTGATCAATCATGAAAAAAAGCTGTTAGCTGCCAATAAAAATCTGGAAAAAGAAGTCGAAGAACGCAAAATATCCGAGGAAAAAGTAAGCCTGTTGAACCAGCAACTGGTACAGAACAACCAGCAATTGAAAAATACGATTGAAGAGTTGGACCGTTTTGCTTATGTAGCTTCTCACGATCTGCAGGAACCCTTGCGCAAAATTTTGGTGTTTAGCGATAAGATCAGGACAAAATACAAAGAGACGATCGATGAAGAAATGGACAAGAGCCTCGATAAGATCGTAAAAGCCTCGGAACGGATGCAGTTACTGATTAACGACCTTTTGAGATTCTCGAGAAATACAACCACGCATGAAGATTTTTCGTTGATCAATCTAAATGAATTGATCAACGAAGTGCTGACGGATATGGAAATTGAAATTGAACGCAATGAAGCCCAGGTAAAAATTGATGATCTGCCAAAGGTGTGGGGCATTCCGAGCCAGATGCGACAGCTTTTCCAAAACCTGGTAAGCAATGCGCTCAAATTTAAAAAGACCGATTCGGTGCCTGTGCTGCATATTTATACAGAAACCGGCAAGCTGCTGTTAAACACTCAGAACAACGGACAACTTTGCCGTGTCATTGTTCAGGACAATGGCATTGGCTTCGATCCGAAGTTTGTCAATGAAATTTTCGTGGTTTTCAAGCGGCTGCACAGCTACCACGAATTTGAAGGCAGCGGCGTTGGTTTATCTATTTGCAAAAAAATTATTGAGCGGCACAATGGTTTTATAACCGCTGAGAGTAAAATTGGCGTTGGGTCTAAATTCATTATTGATCTGCCGGTGGCAAAATTAAATCTCTCGGAAGCCGTTGTGCTTGAAATAGAAAAATCTTCCTGAGAATTTATTGATTACGAATGAACCCAGCGATTGAGTTATGATAATAACTTACCGCTGGGTTTTCTAATTATACCCTCTACAAAATAGAATCTATTTTCCTATAATTTATATTATGTTAAACAGGCGCTTGTGGCATGTTTGTATTTTTCTTGCCCCGCTTCTTGAGAGCCGTGCTACGATGCGTAAAGGCTTTTGTATGGGTTGCTTTTATTAAGTGCGATAGATAACTTGTAGCGCCATTACTAAAACTTAAAACTTGCTTATGCTCGACGAATCCATTCTCGAAGAAATTATTACAAGACTGAGAAATAATGATGGGCAGTTAGATGTCAGGAAAACTAAACGATTTAATTGCAGATGCAGAATTGCGCAAGCCTTACGTTCGCAGATTGCGAATCAAAGGACTGATTAGCCAGCATGATATAGAAAACGCTTTTGTATATAATCTTACTAATTATGGATGGACTTTTGAAGGCTTTGAAGCCGAAAGAAAACGCCAGCAAAAAAAGGAAATATTAGAGGATGAAGAAAGGCAAAGTGTAATTGACACAAACAAATCATCAAAGCGAAGCAATTTTTGGTCTCCTTTCTTTGCCGGACTTGCCGCATTTATTGCATTCTTGACGTTTCTTAACGAGCTAAGGTCAGATAAATTGCAACAAACGCCATTGCAACAATTCCAACAGCAAATGAAACTACAAGACAGTGTGCTGCAAACTCTCCAAAACCGTCAAGATTCTCTTTTGAGAAAAGTGAGCTATCAGGATTCCGTTTTAAATGGTTTAAGAAAGCCAAAATAAAAATAGCTGTCTTTTACTGCAGCATTGGCTTAAACCTTTCAGGTTTATGATTCGCTTTTCCAAAGCGATTGCCAATAATAAGAAAAACACAAACAGCCGCCACGCACATCCGCTCACCCTTCAGTGAAAATCTTTCAAAAAAAACATAAGATTTTCACCCCTCCCCACCGCCAACCTGAATAACATAATATAGAGTTATAGGCTCCGCTTACCCGTACTAAAGAACTAACATCGTGATGGCCTGCTTTGAATTCAAAGGATTTTTGCAATAACAAGTCCGGAACAAAATTTAGTAGGCAAAAATCCTTTGAATTCAAAGCAGGCACGCTACGCCTATAACTTAGATTTTATGTTAAATGGGCGCACCACACAAGGCTATGCTTTGTTTTGTATTTTTTGCTCTGCTTCTTGAGAGACGTGATACTATTGGTGAAGGCTTCCCTATTCCTTTTTTAGTCTTTAGGTAGATGGATAATTTTGGAGAGGTTGATTGAATGGGTTAATCGTCGTCATCCGGCCTATCAGGAATGGCTATTCCTAATTTCATGCAAATCCTAACTACTATATCCCCCCAGATAACTTCGTAATTAGTATTCAGCCAGGCTTTCTTGTCTGGTTGCTTTTTATTAATAATCTCAAGTGTAGATGCCCTATTCCAATCAGGCATAGGACGATATTCACAATCGTTATCCTGAAAGTGTTTTAAAAGTCGTGAAAGGTGCATGAGAGATTAAAGAGCAGCGTGTACTAAATTAATTGATGCCTTAACCTTCTTTTTAGTTTCTGGATTTTGAAATAGCGCTTCTTGCTTACGATACTCAAGAATGTCGCTTAAAGAAACAAGTAGGTTTTTTTCAACCTCTTCTGGAGTTGCGCCTTGAGCAAATAATTCAGGGAATTCAGCCAAATATCCAGAATAACCTCGACCCTTTGGGTCTTCGGTAAGGATTGGGGTGAATGAAATTACTATTTGTTCTGAAGTAGGCATAGCATTAGGATTTACGCTTTACAAATGCTAAGCAAATGCTTGCATTTTTGATAGTGTAAATCTACACTCAAATTTGATAATAACCCATCATTCCTGAAACAATCGTTTCAACTTTAGCAAAATATAAACCACACATTATCAATGCTTAAAGTAACCATAATCATTGAGAAATCAATTAGTTAAGCGTCGCTAAATATGACGAAATAACTGGCAAAAAAAAGTTCGAAATTTTATAAAAAATTATCAAAAAATGATAAAAATTATCAAAAACAGACCATTTTATCGAATCAATAGTATATCTAACTCCTCATTTTAAGGCATAAAAATACCCTCAAAAAGAGGGTTTACTTTCTTTTACTTCGCCCCTGCTTCGCCGTTGGAATGGGAAACAACGGCAGCCTTGCCTCTTACAACTTTTCAAGTTGTTTATTCGCAAAGCGATTGGCAATTAAAAAAATACAAAACAGCCGCCCTCACACAGTAGCCAACCCAAGTAACATAATATAGAGTTATAGTCTCCGCTTACGTTTACTAAAGAACTACTGCGTGATGGCCTGCGCCAATTCTAAAGGATTTTTTAAACGCTAAGGAATATCATGTTGTTTACGTGTTCAAAAAATCCTTTAGAATTGCCGCAGGCACGCTACGCCTATAACTTCATTTTATGTTAAATGGCGCACCACACAAGGCTATGCTTTGTTTTGTATTTTTTGCTCTGCTTCTTGAGAGACGTGATACGATTGGTGAAGGCTTACGGTAGCTTCTACTCTTTTGGGTGTAGATAATTATGACGTGACTTCTATTTTTTTAACAGGTTGAACCTTTGGGGCTTCCTTCTTTTTAAATAGTATTCCGAAGATTACACCAAGTATTACCATGACAAGTAAAAAGCCTGTTATTCTAATTGCAGTCTTGCGGTCTTTATTAAACAGATACCAGCCTGAAACCATTCTCAAATTTAAGACTTTTGGTAGCCCGACGGCTACCCTTTAGCTGTAGATAATTTTGGAGAGGTTGATTATCGTTCTTTTTCTAAAAAAGGACGTGCTGAAGTTTTGAAATCATCCAACGAAGTGAAAGATTTATCACAGGCATTGAGAAGCCGTGACCTATCCTTTTTAGGAAGTGCATCCATATTTTCAGTTACTATCCAACCGTGAAACTTTAATTGCTGCATCAAATATGCTTGGTAAGTAATTGTAGCAAGCCTTGCTTTGTAAGTATCCTTTATCCCAAAAAGAAATACGGGTTTGCCATTCGGCTGAAATGAATAATCAGCCTCTAGGTCATCCCTTTCGGGAATCGGCAAAACCTTTTTTTGCGGATTAAAATCTGCCAATTCGCTGAATATAAACTCATCCAAAATTTCCATGAACAGATTTTCAATCACTTCCCTTTTGAAATAACGCATACTGCCAATTTTGGCATAGGCTTGCGTTATGTGCATTATATCTGTATAGATATTTTCGGTCGTAGTTTCTAAACAGATATTGCCTTCCTGCTCTGTTAACTTATTTTCAGAAAGTATTTTTTGAAGTATTGATTCTTTATTTGGAGTGTCAATGTCATAAGAATATGATAAACGCTGAAGCGTTAATCCATAATCACATAAAGCGTATTTATTATCGCCTGTCGGCGTAATAAATAAATCAACCATGTCGCCATCTTCATGATAAATTGGAAGCAATAGCTGATATATATCAGGCCTCTTTTTCCTGATTGAAACCCTTCCATTGAAGTCCCGCCTGATATAGTCTAATATTTCTTCCATTATCCATTGTCCTCATTAGTTGGAAAATCAAACTTCGTTTGATTATTCGGTGGCGGGAAATGTTTCTGTCTATCCGCAGGTACAATATTAATCAATCTTGCATAATGCTGAATAGCATCTTCTATTGTGGCATAAGGAACGTCGGTTATGATTTCGCCGTTTTCAGGCTTTTGGCCTGAATTAACACTCTCTGTTGTTGCCTTATGAATATGAGGGCCATTATGATGCGGGGCTTGTTCTGTTGGGCCGTGTGGGCCGTTAACTCTAACTAACACAATATGCCCTTTCTCATCCTTTGGGTTATAAACTAACCCGACAGAAAAGTTTTCTTGAAACGTAGTATTCTCAGATATGAAACCACTAAACGAATGTTGCCCGTCAACGGATTCTAATGTAAACTTTCGTTTTTTACTGCCCCGTGAAATACCTGAATCCTTTGGGGCATCAACAACCCTTTTCGGGCAGTTGATTAATTCATCAGTTAGTTAGTCAGTAAAAATCATTGACACCAAAATAATCAAAATAATAGATATGCCAATAACAGGAATACGAAAACGTAATCCTGCAATAAAGAGAGAAAAAGTTTTTTTACATTTTATAAGAAGTCATTAAGTCGATACTTCGCCCCTGCTTCGCCGTTGGAATGGGAAACAACGGCAGCCTTGCCTCTTACAACTTTTCAAGTTGTTTATTCGCAAAGCGATTGGCAATTAAAAAAATACAAAACAGCCGCCCTCACACATTAGCCAACCCAAGTAACATAATATAGAGTTATAGTCTCCGCTTACGTTTCACTAAAGAACTACCATCGTGATGGCCTGCGCCAATTCTAAAGGATTTTTTAACCCATAGCGTTCTATATTTGATCAACGCATCCACCATGAAACTTGTTTTTGCTTTTATTGCTTTTGGGTTTTCGCTTTTTGCAGCAGCACAAAAAACAGCATCCAATCTTTCCATTGACTCATTGCCCGAATCGCAAATAGATATTCCCATCCAGATCAACCTCGCTCCTGTTTATGCGCTGGCGGAAAAAAATGTGGATACAGTTTTCACTTCTCCTAATTATCCCAATGACTGGGTGCAATCCGATTGTGCTACACGTTATAAGTACCATTTCCGCCGTTCGCCTTTAAAAATGAGTATGAACGGAACCACCCTTAATTTAGGCTTTACAGGCTATTACCAAATCATTGGTTCTACGAGGGCCTGTGTTAACGGTACTGTGCTATCGCCATGGACACCTGCCTGCCGCTGTGGTTTTGATGAAGCCGAACGCAGGGTAAATATAAGTTTCACCAGTTCATTCAAACTATTGCCCAATCATGTGTTGAGCACAAAAATCATTCGTAATGAACCAAAACCTTTGGATAAGTGTTCGGTATGTTTTTGGGGACAAGATGTAACTACCAGTGTAATGAGCGGATTAAAATCTGAATTAGACCTTTCCAAAAAAGCTATGGAAGATTCTTTCGGCATGATGAACCTGAAACCTTTTATGCAGCAGGCATGGAATATGATGAACGATGTATATGCCATTCCCAATGTTGGCTATTTTAATTTACACCCAAAATCGTTGCGTATGGAAAATATCAATGCAAAAAACAACCTGCTTAATATCAACATTGGTATTTCAGCAACGCCTGTGGTAAGCTTTGAAAAACCGGATGCAACTATTTCTGCTGTTCCCAACTTAACTACAGCCAATCATCCCGGTGGTTTTAATATTTACCTTGAAGCGGCCTTGCAATATGATTCTTTAAGCAAAGTGTTGAATGGTTATCTTGTCAATAAGCGTTTTGATCTGTCTGAGGGTCTTTTTAAAAAACATATTGTAATTGAAAACACGATGGTATCGGGCAATGAAAACGGCGACATGCAGATAAGGCTGGATTTCACCGGCTCATTTAATGGCACTGTTTTCTTTACAGGCAAGCCTGTTTACAACGCAGAGAAAAAAACAATTGAAGTACAGGATTTGGATTACGATCTCGAAACAAAAAACCTTTTGTTGAAAACGGCCAAATGGCTTTTCAATAACCGCATCATCAGCGAATTAAAAAAATATACTTCTTTCGAGTTAACCGATTATTATAACACTGCTACTTCAACGCTAAACACCTGGCTGAACAAAGAATGGACAAAAGGTATTAAAGGTTCTGGTTCCGTAAACGATTTAAAACTTACAGCTGTACATGCCCTGCCTCAGCACTTATTGATCAGGAGCAATTGCGTAGGTAATTTGAGCGTGATGGTCTCAGAAATTGATTTGAATTTTTAAAAGACAGATACTTTGAAAAGCACAATAGAGTTGTTTCAGCACAAGAGTGCGACGCAACAGAAACCTAATAGAATTACAAAAGCTGGTAACAAAAACTAAATCTGCAATCTTACATCTAAAAGCTTTCTATGCACTTACCTGCTCTGTTTCTTTAACAGGCTTGATTACTTTAAAAGAAAAATGGCGTTGAGAAAAATAGCTGAAGCAAATAACGATGCCTGTAGTTAATATTTGCGATGGTGTAGGATACCAGCCAAAAGCCTCTACAAAAATTTTCAGGCAGATGTAATTAATGGTCATGCTGCCCAGAACGACCAAAAAATATCGGAAAAACTGCACCCGTCTTTTTAAATACGATCCCTGGAAAACCACGAACATGCTGAGATAAAATCCTATAGGAAAAGTGATGATGAAAGCAATGAACAGTGCTGCAATGTGCGGCTTAAACGCAATAAAACCTAAATGCAGCACTTCTTTATTTAAAATGAAATTGTAAGAAAGAAAATAAATAACCAGGCTTAATACGGTATTACCACCACCACAGGCTGCATAATGATAGGTTTGCAAAGGCATGAATCTTTTAAACAGTGGATAGAAAACATCCAGCACTGCAAAGATTGATTTGCGTATTGTATGGTGTATCCTGCGCATGAAAGCTGCGAAAATAGTAGCTAATTTCCGGCTTTTCCAATCAAATTCGTTAACTATGGTTAAAGCCGGCTGGCTGCTCTGCCAACGAATTCTTAAATTGCGGCGCAAACGATAAGGAACAGCATGAGTCTAACACAAAAAATAAAAGAAGCCGCGGCAAAAAGCATTGAAGCTATTTACAAAACTTCTATACCGGCCAATGATATATTAGTAAACCAAACCAAACCGGAATTTGAAGGTGATTACACCATCGTTCTATTTGCTTTTATAAAACAGTTAAAAGGTTCGCCGGAGCAATTAGGAAAACAAATTGGTGACGACCTGCTGGCCAACAACAGCGATTTATTCACCGCTTATAATGTGATTAAAGGTTTTTTAAACCTTTCGGTAAGCGATAATTATTTTAAGCAATTCTTGAGCGATAACTTCTCAAAAAAAGAATTAGAAAAACAAACTGCTGCAGCACAAAAAGTGATGGTGGAGTACTCCTCTCCTAACACCAATAAGCCTTTGCACCTGGGACATTTGCGTAATAATTTTTTGGGTTGGAGCATTGCAGAGATATTGAAATCCACGGGCAACGACGTTATGAAAACCTGCATTGTTAACGACCGGGGCATTCATATTTGCAAAAGCATGATAGCCTGGCAATTGTTTGGTAATGGCGCAACACCCCAAACCACTAACACAAAAGGCGATCATTTTGTAGGCGATTACTATGTAAAGTTTAGCAGCGAGCATAAAAAACAAATGCAGCAAC
>JBQCHB010000366.1:0-10680 GCA_051955075.1 Flavisolibacter sp. | reverse complement strand
CAACACGCAAGCTAATTATAAAACGCTTTCAGCGGGAACCCGTAGGCAATACTAAGCTATTGAATTTGCAAAGGATGTATCCGTAAAGAATTACCCTCCTACGGGTCCCCGCAAAAAAAGAAACTTTTACATCGTGGTTTCGTTAGGCGGGAGACCCGTCGGGGAAGAAAAAGGAGAGAGGATAGTGGGGGGAGATTTTTTTGGGTGAAAGTGTGAAGGAATGGAAGTGGGAAATGAAACTCGAAATTAATTTGATTTGAAAGTGAGTCAGGAGATTTTCGGGAAAGACAAAATTTAAATACTTACTGCACGTCTTTTTCTATTTTGTAAACGGACTTAAATTGCTGAGATGCCATCTCTTCCGCTTTTATGGACAGCTTTTTTTTATCGTCATCATACATAAACGTGAATGTAATCCAATAACTTTTGTTTCGCTTTACCCGCTCTTTCCACTCATAATCCATAACATACTCATACACAAAATCAATGCAAACAGAATCAAAAGAGTTCAGTCGCTTCTCTTTTCTAAGAAAGCACTGCCCTTTATAGAATAGAATAGAAGGGGTACTTACGAAAGAATAATTGCTGCCCGTATATATTGAAAGGAAGTTCTGGGTTTTTTTATATGCCCAAAATTCATTCATCAGCTTAGAACTATCTATTAAAAGCAAATTGCTTTTTTCTTTTTTTTGGACATTTTTGATACGCAAAACCTGGCTTTGTGCATTTATATAGAGCAAGAGAGCAAACAATGTTGAAATAATCTTCATAAGCATAGAAGGGTTTCCTGTCCGCCCGGGTTCTTCACTGCGTTTGCATTTTGTGCGATGGGAGAACCGGGGCGTTTTAAAGATACGGCTAATTAATTCCCGAAGGGGTTCCTGCCAACACGCAAGGCTAAATGAGAAGTTATTTCAGCGGCGACCCGTAGGGGTATGCTATTGGTTTTGACTCGTATCTACGGGTCCCGCAAAGGGCTTATACATCGTGGTTTCATTAGGCGGGAGATCGTCGGGGGAAGAAAGTTTTATTTTGACCTCATTTTGGCTAAATTTGAACAGTGGAAAAAACAGGATACATAGAGATTAGAATAACTGGCTCAAAGGGAAATCTTGAACTTTCTCCGGATAACTATGATATTCGTGAGATAATTTCTATTCTAGAAAATGCTGAGAACTTGTTGTTTCCAAATGACAAGAAAGAGAGACCTACAATAAGCTATAAAATTGAACAAGGTTCCGTCCGCCATATTTTTAAAACATCTATTCAATATATAATTGGCTTTAATGCTGTCATCGGCCAAGTTGGTCAAACAAAAAATATTGATTTTCTAGATTTACCTACTGCGAAAGCTATAGAAAATATTCAGGGAATTGCTGCAAAAAAGGATTACTCCTTTACAATTTCTACATCGGTAGACAACTCAAACGAGGTAAAAATTGACAGAACTACAAATTTCTACAGGACTGAAAGTGTTTGGGCTGATGCGGAGTTTTACTTATATGGCAAAGTCACCAATGCTGGTGGGAAGGAAAGAGCTAATATCCATATTTACACTGAAGAATTAGGAACCGTTAGAATTGAAACGCCGATTTCATTCTTGGAAGAATATGAAGAGAACCTGCTCTATAAGACTTTTGGCATTCGAGCTGTAGGAAAACAACATTCTGAAACCGGAGAGATTGACAAATCGTCATTGAAATTTCTTGAGCTTATAGATTATGAGCAGTCCTATGATGAAAAGTATTTAAAGTCTTTAAGGGAAAAAGCAAAGAAATCGTGGCTTGGCAAAGTTGACGCTGATAAATGGCTTAGAGAAATAAGAGGAGGTTATGGCGCATAGAGCTATTCTTTTAGATACAAGTTTTTTTCTAAGGTTTTTGAATGACAATGATCCCTTATTCAAAAATGCGGATGGTTACTTCCGGTACTTCCTTCAGCAAAAGATAGACATGCTTATTTCTACAGTGTCAATCGCTGAGTACTGTGTGGGCGGAGATGTGCATGAATTACCACTGAAAAATTTACAGATACTTCCTTTGAACCTTGACCATGCAAAAAGAACTGGTGAATTTGCAAAGATTGTTTTTCAGCAAAAAGGCAAATTAAATCTTAAAGAGCGAAATATTATTCCGAATGACACAAAACTCTTTGCACAAGCAGACGTGGAAAAATCTGTTGAATTCTATCTATCCTCAGACACAGAAAGCCTGAAAATATATAATCTGCTCAGGCAATTGGATAAACCAAAGTTTCAGTTTATTGATTTGAACACTCCTTATACGCAGACTTTTGGTGTGTTAGATTTGTAATGAATTTTTTTTCTTTAGCCCCGGCTTGTGTCCTCACAAGCCGCTTATTTCTTTCCCCAAGGGGCTCCTGTCAACACGCAAGACTAAATGAATAAGTTCTTTCAGCGGGAACCCGTAGACAAAAGCTTTCTTTAAGTAATGTGCTACTTACTGGTTCCCGCAACAAAGTTTTTAAATTTGCAGATATCGAAGGGGGCAACCCGTTGGCTAAGAAAAAATAAAAAACCATGGGACTAATAAAAGAACCTTTAGATGTTGATTTTTATGTTGACCCCCGTCCAATGACAAAAGAGGATGAAAAAGCAATTAGCGACTATATAAAGGCTGACAAGCTGAAACGTATCAAAAAAGCTGGAAGAAGCACATCAGCTAGCATAGTGTTGCCAAAAGTGGAGCGAAAGAACAAGGCCTCAGCATAGGTTTTCCAATATTCTTTCCCGACGGGTTTCCTGCCAACACGCAAGACTAAATGAGAAGTTATTTCAGCGGCGACCCGTAGGTAAGAAAAATGCTTTCACGTTAAGGACTGTTTTATGGAAACATACTGCGCATCGCATCTTGCTATTGATTCATTATGATGAAACTAAAACACTTTCTGCTTTCGACTTTAATTGTTTGTACTTTTTCCTGTAAAAACGAACAAAGAAATTCCTATGCAATAAAGGACTTTCGAAAATCTCTTCAACCCTTCCTTTTTAAAGTTGTTTCAGAGGGTATTGTTACATACCATGACAGTTCGGATATTAAAGGCATAACTGACGACGAATTAGTTCGATTAGGCAAGTCTGAAAATCCGGTATTAAGAGCAACAGCACTAAACGAAATGATTGACAGAAGTTCGTTTAATCCTTTCGATGTAGTAATGAACCATCTTGACGATACGGCAATTATAGCTACAGACAATGGTGAGTTTGGAATTCAGTTTGAAACAGTATCTGATTATTTAATTGGAAGAACTACTTGGGAGACAGCTCAGGCAAGAGACAAGACCATTGAATTGGTACTGACTAAACATAATTATTTAAGTGCTGCCTATAATATTCTTACCAAAATAGAAGCTCAAGAAAAATACTATCCATACATAAAGGCTATGGCAACAAGGGCCAGGCGCCTTGACCGCTATGAAAACTACGAGCTGGCTTTTAATGAAATTGAATATGCATTGTACGGACTTGCCAAATTTCAAAAGAAAGAAGATATACAAATTATAAAGAACAAGTTGATGAACCATGTATGGGAGCTAAGCGATATTTCTTTCCTACTTATGAAAGAGCATCCTGATACTGCTTATCTGGACGTGTTACAGCAGTATCATCGCCAACAGTTTTATAAATTCTCAGGAGTCAGGCCTCACGGATTTACCGGATATAATGCCGATAGGGCTGCTCCCGAAGATTTCATAAAGGCATTGACCATACAACGAAATGACAAGAGTGCGAAACTATTAGATACAATGCTCACCTACCTGCCCGAGAATACCTGCATGCCTGACAAGGACAATATGATCAATGAAGTTATAGAACAGATTTGGGAACATCCTTGCCCTGCTTATATTCATCTCAGAGAAAAAATAAAACATAAAGCGGAGGAAATTTTAAAAGGACGTATCAGTATTCCTCTTAGTACAATTGACCTTCCAGTTGATACAACTAAAAGAAAATATCATTGGTATAATTAGAATTTCTTTCCCCAACGGTTTCCCGCCAACACACAAGCGAAAAATGAATAAGTTTTTTCAGCGGAACCCGCAGGTAAAACCTTTTTTAGCTCCAACTTATTTTCCCAACAGGCCCTTCCATAATCCCAATTAAAAACACAATAACCCCAAAAACAAAAAGCCCTGCCGGTAAGAGCAGGGACAATTTGTGTTACATATTTTTTAACTAAAATCCTCTTTCATGAGTGATCAGACCTCTAAGATGATACATCTTTTTCTAAAATGCAAGCCACCCCGGCTATTTTTATTGCTGTGAATGCCGCACCGCTGCCATCGGTTTGTCTGGCCACGGCCTGCCAATCAAAGCAGGTAAATGTCAAAACTTCCTTTCCTGTTGTCCTAAAAAGCTGTCAACCTCGTCCAAACTGTAATTTTTTCACTTTCTGAAGGGATGGCATACAATTAGCCTACCTTTGCGCACCCGGCAAACGCCGGATTTCTGAAAAATTTTCATTAAACCAAAAATTCATAGACAATGGCTAACAAAGTAAATGTTACCCCTTTGCACGACAGAGTGATTGTGAAGCCGGCTGCAGCAGAAGAAAAAACTGCCGGCGGTATCATTATCCCCGACACAGCGAAAGAAAAACCACAGCGTGGCACTGTTATCGCTGCCGGTCCTGGTAAAAAAGACGAACCCGTAACCGTAAAAGAAGGCGATACCGTTCTATATGGTAAATATGCCGGAACCGAGATCTCTATTGAAGGTGATGACTACCTGATTATGAGAGAGAGTGACATTCTGGCGATCGTATAGCCCCCTGTCCCCCTAAAGGGGAGACTTAGGTGGCAGAGACTTTAATTATTTTAATTAGTTCTTTATTAAAAATCATTTTTAAAAAACCCTTTCTCCTGAGGAGTGTTTTCTGAACTCCCCTTTAGGGGTTGGGGGCATAAATTAATAGACTATGGCAAAGCAACTGTTCTTCGAAACTGATGCCCGCAATAAAATGAAGAAAGGCGTTGATGTGTTGGCCAACGCTGTAAAAGTTACATTAGGTCCTAAAGGCCGCAATGTGGTAATTGAGAAAAAATTTGGTGCTCCATCTATAACAAAGGATGGTGTTACTGTAGCCAAAGAAATTGAACTGGAAGATGGTATTGAGAACATGGGTGCTCAAATGGTGAAAGAAGTAGCTTCTAAAACCGCTGATGTTGCCGGCGACGGTACTACTACAGCAACGGTGTTGGCCCAGGCCATTATTACCGAAGGTTTAAAGAACGTAGCGGCAGGCGCCAACCCAATGGACTTGAAGCGTGGTATTGACAAAGCTGTGAAAGCTGTTGTTGACAACCTGCGTTCTCAATCTCAAACCGTTGGTAACGACAATCAAAAAATTCAGCAGGTAGCTTCTATCTCTGCTAATAACGACGAAGAAATTGGTAAGCTCATTGCCGAGGCTATGGCCAAGGTTTCTAAAGATGGCGTTATCACCATCGAAGAAGCCAAGGGTATTGAAACAACAGTAGATGTTGTTGAAGGTATGCAGTTCGACCGCGGTTATATCTCTCCTTACTTCGTTACCAACAGCGAAAAAATGGAAGCAGAATTAGAAAGCCCTTACATCCTGATCTACGACAAAAAGGTTAGCAGCATGAAGGACATTCTGCACATCCTGGAAAAAGTAGCACAGCAAGGTGCTCCATTGCTGATCATCTCTGAAGACCTGGAAGGTGAAGCTTTGGCAACACTGGTGGTAAACAAACTGCGTGGCACTTTGAAAGTAGCTGCTGTTAAAGCTCCTGGCTTTGGCGACAGAAGAAAAGAAATGTTGCAGGACATTGCCATTCTTACAAAAGGTATTGTGATCAGCGAAGAGCAAGGCTACAAATTGGAAAACGCTGACCTTACTTATTTGGGTAAAGCCGAAAGAGTGGTGATAGACAAAGACAACACAACAGTTGTTGGTGGTAAAGGAGAAAAAGAAGCCATCACTGCCCGCATCAATCAAATCAAATCTCAAATTGAAAATACTACTTCTGACTACGACCGCGAAAAACTACAAGAGCGTTTGGCTAAATTAAGCGGTGGTGTAGCTGTATTAAATGTTGGTGCTGCTACCGAAGTTGAAATGAAAGAGAAGAAAGACCGTGTAGACGATGCCTTACATGCTACAAGAGCTGCGGTTGAAGAAGGTATTGTTCCTGGTGGTGGCGTAGCTTTTGTCCGTGCTATTGATGCACTGGGTAATTTGGATACTTTGAACAATGACGAAGCAACAGGTGTACAGATCGTTCGCCGTGCATTGGAAGAGCCGCTGCGCCAGATTGTTGAGAACTGCGGTATTGAAGGTAGCGTAGTAGTAAACAAGGTTCGTGAAGGCAGCGGCGACTTCGGTTTCAATGCCCGCGAAGAAAAATACGAGAACCTGATCGGTGCAGGTGTTATTGATCCAACTAAGGTAAGCCGTGTGGCTTTGGAAAATGCAGCTTCTATTGCCGGTATGTTATTAACAACCGAATGCGTAGTAGCCGACAAACCAGAACCTAAAGCTGCTGCAGGTGCGCCTGCCGGTATGCCTGGTATGGGTGGTATGGATTATTAATTCACGAATTGCAAGAGTTCAGGCGAATGTATCGCTAATAGAAAGCCTCATCGGAATGATGAGGCTTTCGTATTTTAGAGTAGTGGTTAAGGCTGGTAAGAAAATTGTATGTACACGCAGTGAAAATGTAAACTCTATGACTAAGTATTTCCAACTGCTTGTGATTTTCGTTTTTTCTTTATGTATACAAACGCAGGCACAGCAAACGAACAGCATCAACACCAAAAAAGGCGTTTTGTATTTCGCGTTTGGCAGCCACCGCATCTTTTACACGCCAAGCACCATCAGGTTTGTACGCGGCAGCAATCCTTCTTTCGATTTTACACTGGAAAAAGTAAAAGCGCAGGATGAAGGTGGGTTGAAATTCGAGACCGCTCCACAATTCACTTACACGGTTGGCTATTATTTTAAGAACAAAAACTTTGGGATAGAATACCAATACGATCACATCAAATATTTTGTAAAGCAAAGCCAGGTAGTGCACATGACAGGCACTATTGAAAACAAAAGCTACAACCAGGATACAATGATCACCGCAGACTTTGTAAAGATGGAACACTCCGACGGCGGTAATTATGCCATGCTGAATTTTGTAAAATGGGCAAATCTTATTTCCAACAAAGAAAAAGAACCGATGCTGCAGCTAATTATGAAAGCCGGAGCAGGCGTTGGCATTCCCAAAACCAATACAACCATCATGGGCAATCACCGCGACGACCGCTACCATGTATCCGGTTATATTGTAGGCATTGAATCGGGCCTGCGTTATTCTTTTTGGAAATATGCATTTGTCAGCGGCACCTTCAAAGGCGTATACGCCAATTACAATCATTTTTTAATTGCCGGCGGTTATGGAAGCCAGAAGTGGTTCTCAGCCCAGTTGATCTATATGCTCGGGCTTCAGTTTCCTTTGTAAAAAAAATTATTGGCTGGTTTTAAATTTATCGGTAACTTGTAGTTATCCATCCCTCACTGTTTCCTAAGTTAACATAGTCATTTTGGCCTTGTTCTTGCGGTCTAATCCTTCCCTCTGAACGTGTAACCTTTATCTATTCACTCTAAAACCGATGTTATGCTGTACAAAATGTTCCGGTGGTTTAAAAGCAGGTTTACAAGTGCTAAGAAAGTAAAAGCTGCGTTCGATAAGGATAATCCTTTCCTGATCTTATAAAAATGAACCATTCAGTCAGATTCCGGATGGCTTCACGCTTTATTCATTACGCTACAGCACTGCAATTTGCGGAGTAATCCTTTTGTGCTGATATTCTTCCTGCCAAAACACTTACAATTTCAATTAGAGGAATCAGTATAACTCCTGGCGTATTTCCTTCCCTGAAGCGTTGCGCATGTAGCATTAACAGTTGGATTTATTATAGTAATAATTGCAAAAAATATTTTTGGTAAAAAGATTTTTATCCTGTTCCTATTTTATACTTTCGTGTCAGCATTTGGTATCCGGTTTCCTACCTTACCTGTTAATCTTTCCGGAGAAGAACCATGGTATCCTGGCCGGGAAGTATGTACGCTCCGTGGCGCATATTCGGGTTGAAGCCAACACTAAGCGTAAAGAATTTTTAAAGCCCCATCATTGATGGGGCCTTTTTATATTTATAGATCCCTTTCTTTCAGTTTGAAAATAAAATCGTTCATTAAACCAAAACAAAAAAGCTTTGTCCGAGAGAGCTGGCAAAGCATTTGCAAAACAAAAAGAAACTGTACTATTTATGAAAATGAGATTTTATTTTATTGCGTTTGTATTTTTCATCACAGCAGTTGCTAACGCACAATCTAATGCAAGATTACAGGCAGGAGTTAATTTAGCCAACGTATCGGTAACCGACAATGGGAGAGTGGATGACGCCAACAGGTTGACCAGTTTTCAAATCGGAATAATTGGCGACGTGCATCTGGGCAGCATTTTATATTTTCAACCGGGTGTTTTATACACAGGCAAAGGTTCAAAAGTGCAAAAGGGAACAGAAGGTACTGACGGCTATTTCAAACAAACATTCAATCCCCGTTATATTGAGGTGCCTGCCAACCTGCTAGTGAAAGTGCCACTTGGTACGGCCAGTAGTTTTTTTGTGGGCGCCGGTCCGTATTTGGGTATTGGTATTGGCGGCAAAGTAAAAACTGAGGGACAGGCTTTGGGTGTTACTTATAGCACTGACAAAGACATAAAATTTTCTAACGATGACCCAACAACCTTAAACCAGGAAGAAGGTACAGGCTTTGGCATTGTTAAGCGTTTCGATTATGGTCTGAACGGTACCGTTGGCATAGAAGGAAAATCATTAGTGTTAAGTGCAGGTTATGGATTGGGCATGGCTAAGCTGCAGTCGGGCAGCAACAACGCTCAAGACAACAACAATAAGAATAGGGTATTGAGCTTTGCATTAGGCTTTAAGTTTTGATTACTCTTTTTTAACTACGAAACGCTTTATTCACCGCTTATCACAATTCGACGAAAGCTTTCGTTAATCGTATTAGTTTTGAGCATCTCATGTGCATAAACTTTTTATGTTCACGGCCCTTGTTTTTACAGGGGCCTTGTTGTTAGTGCCGTTGGCGTTACAGCATTGCAACTCTAAAGTTGTGCCGATGACAATCGGGATCAAACTATTTATCTTCGCCGCATGCAAATCATGAAATGGTTATCCATCGCTACCATGGCGGCGCTTATCATTAGTTGTTTTTTTCCGTGGATCAGTATTGAAAGTAAAAACATTGTGGTTACCGGCTTCAACGCATCGGCCATTAATTTTGGAGAACCAGGAATGATCCACACAGTGCTGGGCAGCATTTTTATCATTCTTTTATTGCTCAATAAAATATGGAGCCTGCGCATAGCTTTTTTCATTTCCACATTTAATATTGCCTGGGCTATACGAAATTTTTTTGCTTTATCAACCTGCAGCGGCGGCGAGTGCCCTGTAAGACATACGGCTTTGTATGTTGTTTTAATAAGCTCCGTGCTGGCTTGTCTTTTTATGTTGTTTATTCAGAAGAAAGTTGATGAAGCAAAAGCAACGCAACACAAAGAACATGAAGAATAGCCAGGCGTTGTTGAACAGCATTACAGAACGTTGAAGAGTGCGACGCAACAACTGTCGATAATAGCAATGCAGATGGCTACCTAATAAAATCAATTGCTTTAAAGCAAGACTCAAGTAAGAAAAGTTTCTCCGACCTAAGTTCCCCCCTTCAGGGTGACAGGGGGAATTAATTCTTATTCTTAAAATCGCCCCGTTTCCATGCCTGTATAAATTCTGACCAGGCAGCAGGATTAAAGATATTCATTGGCGGCACTTGTCCCTGGTACGTGGCCTTGTTGGCTATGTTGCGAAACTGGAGGCTGGTGGTTTCGCTGCCGTCTGCAGGAACTGTTTTCATTAATATCCGCCGCTTGGCAGCATCATTATTTTGGCGGGCAATTTCAATATCATCGTCGGGTACTTTAGTTTTTACAAAGTCTCTTTCAAATTGTGCCGGTGTAGGCCGTGGCTTTATAATGGTAACCGGGAGATACGTGGTGTCTTCCACCATTAACTGAACGATGCTATATTGGTTGCCTTCTAAATTTTTAGGAATGGTAGCAGCTTTGGGTTTATAACTAACGTGGGTGAATTCAATTACATCGCCTTTTAAAACTACAATAGAAAAAACGCCCTGGTCGTTGCTGATGGTGCCCCTGTTCGAACCTTTGATGGTAACACTTACAGCTGGAATGCCAACAAGACTGTCTGCTGTCATCACAATACCATACAACTGCACCACGGAATCCCTGGCTGTTTCAAATTGCGCATGCGATTGTTTTGTAAAACCAATCACAAACAGCAGTAGCAGCGGTAAAAGTTTTTTCATCTCTTCAAAAATAGCTACCTATTGATTTATATCAGAAAAGAGCATGTTTGTTTGGCCTAACTTTGCGACTTCATTAACAAATGCTGATATGACCAAAGACGACGTGTTAAGGGCACTGGCTACTGTGCAGGAGCCTGACCTTGGAAAAGACCTTGTAACCCTCAATATGGTGAGGGATATTGTAATAGACGGCAACTATATTTCTTTTACGGTAGTGCTCACCACGCCAGCCTGCCCGCTG
>JBQCHB010000365.1:0-3129 GCA_051955075.1 Flavisolibacter sp. | reverse complement strand
CGTATAACTAAATTTTTCCCCGGTTGTTATCTCTTTAAATTGATCTGTTCTGAAAGGAGCAACAGGTAAGCCATCTTTGTTATACAAATCCACTTCTCCCGGATTACCACTCCATAAATATCGCACCGCGACAGGATTTTTAACTTTTGAATTATACACAACAACTGTATTCTCTTTTCTCAAATAAGCTTTCGCCCAATGAAAAACGCTGTCTGTTCCGGCAATCGCAAAACCACGCACATAGCCATACTTGTCTTTGCAGGTGAAATTTCCGGTGAAAGTAATAACGGCGCTGTCGCCATTCAAAGTAATATTTTTATAAACAGGACTTGTTTGAATACTATCAACATCATAAGCAATTTTCAGCGCGGTAATGCCAAGCCTGTGGCCAACTGCCAGCTTATTACGCGGATGTAAATTATTTGCTTCGCCAACATCAATCGTTACGGCCATGCCTGTGTTAGGTAATTTCAAAGCCACTGCCTGTGCTTCACGCAACTCAGCCCAGTCGCTGTTTTCAGGCTTTGCAGGATCTTTGCCAAGATTAGGTAATTGCACAAAAAGAAATGGCAAATCTCCTTCATTAAATCGCTTGCGCCAGTCTGTTATCATTGCAGGAAATAATGATTTATATTCTTCTGCCCTGCCTGTGTTGGCTTCGCCCTGGTACCAGATAAATCCTTTGATAGACAATGGCGTGAGCGGTGCAATGTTCGCATTGTACAAGATGGTCGGCGTACCGAAAATATAGGAATTGGCAACCAATGGCTTTTTAAATTCCTTTGAATCAATCTGCATGCCTTTTTTATACAACCATTCGCCCGCCCAGTATGGTGACCAGAACATATTGTACATTCCGCCTTTGCCGCCAGCATCAAACACACGAACTACTACAACATTATTTCTGGACTTGATAATACTATCGGGAATTTCATAACTGTGCAAATTTTGATTGCCATATCCTTCACCCACTTTTACGCCATTCACCCAGCAAATATTATAATCATCCACCTGCCCCAGGCTGATGTTGGCTCTGCCCATAAAATTTCTTGGAAAAGAATCATAGCTTTTCCTGAACCATACTGAACCATCATAATCTTTCAACTCATTATCTTCCCAATGTGAAGGCTGGTTCATTGTTTTCCAGTCGCTGATATCTGTTTCCGGTTTAAACCATTGATGTTCTAGTCCGGGATCATTTTTTAAATAATATTTTTTGTTCCAGGAAGATTTTATTTTATCAAAATCTTCGGTGATCTTTTTCATGCTCTTATGCGGCTTGAGATACGTGTTGTAAAAATTATCAAATTGCGGAAACTGGTGTATGGCTTCATTGCTCATCCATTCTTCCACAGCAGTGGCTCCGAGGTTATCACTTATTAAACCAATCGGAACATTTAAATGTTGCTGAAGATAACTTCCGAAGAAAAAGCCAACAGCCGTAAAACCATAAGCGTCTTTTAAATTGGCAACTTTCCATGAACCACCTTTCACTGTATCCTGCGGAACAAAATCGGCTCCAATACCAACTGTGAATAGCCTGATATTTTGATTATTAAAAGTTGACGTATCAGGTTTGGGCTTTGCTTCCCTTACACTAAATTGCATGTTGCTTTGACCGCCACAAATCCATACATCGCCAAACAGCACGTTGTCTAATTCAATTGTATTTTTTCCTTTAATGATTATCCGGTACGGTCCGCCTGCGGGCTGTTGCGGCAGAGTAACCTTCCATTTGCCATCAACTGTTTTTGATGAATAATTATGGTTGTTGAATGATATGCTTACCGTTTCATTCTTATCTGCCGTGCCCCAAATGTTACATGGCTTATCGCGTTGCAAAACCATATTGCTTTGAAACAAAACCGGCAGCTTCACATCAGCTTTTGCAAAAAAAGCAGTGAACGAAAAAAACAAAACAAACGTTGGTTTTATTTTCAACATTTTAATTTAAAATTTGATTAATCAATTTTTTCTATCGTGATACTATGCTGCACCGGTTCGGCAAGTTTATACATTTCATCCGTCATATCATTCATTTGTTGATGAATAGCATCGCGCTGGCTTTTTTCATGCAATTCCATATACGCATCCTTTTTCCCATTGATAAAAGGATTCTTTTTCGTTTCAGCCATCACCGAATCTGTTATGGCTTGTGAATCCTGCAGGAACCAGCCTTTGCCATACAAATAATTATAACTTATCCAGTAAAAAGCACGCAGCTTATCTTCCAGGTCTTTTCTTTTTAATTGCAACTCCATTATTTTTTTTGCCTGTTGATATTGCGGCGTATTACTCAGCAAAGCAAGATTAATTCCACTATTTAATTGGGCACCAGTAAAATTTTTAATAGCGTTGCCATCAATTTTTAAAGAATAATGTTTTGATGCATCAAGGCCTTTTATCGTAAGCATTTCTGCATCAAATTCTTTTATGAACGGGATGACGCTTAACGCTTCATATTGCTTTTGCGGATTCAGAAAAACACGTGCTGTTGAATCAATTGGAAATGGTAATGACTTAGCTAAATATTTAAAAGATATAACGCCGTTTTTATCGGCGACAGAAGTTATAGTTGCATTATCTGCTTTAATAATTTTTTTGTCGTGCGCATTTATTTCAACATTGGCAATGGGCTTATTGGCGAGGCCCTGTGCTTTTAAGAATAAATACGCCATTACCAAATGGCCGCCATTGCCGGGATGGATCCTGTCGGGGCCAGTCAACGTAAAAGCAGTATCTGATTGTTGCCCTTTTTTATCCATTTCCGTCATAGGATAAAATAAATCCACATAAGCCCAATTGTTTTGCATAGCGGCTTTTTTTTGAAAAGCAATAATGCCTTCTATCGTTTTAGATTTTCCTTCAAAAGGCTCTTTACCATTCTTTACCGTCTCGTCATACGGCGACGTGGTCATAATAATTTTTTTAATTTTTTGGAACTGATTTACTTTGGTCTCAATTTTTTTAAACCACTTAAAAGAAGTATCAATTGCGGATTTTCTTATGCTGTCGGTTTTATTTTTATGCATCCAATATTCAAAATATTTACTGTCGTTCATACCAAATCTTATGGCTAAAAAGGTCGGGTTCATTTCAAGAACATAATAATCTAATCTTATATAAATT
>JBQCHB010000364.1:0-2825 GCA_051955075.1 Flavisolibacter sp. | reverse complement strand
ATTCGTTCGTAACGAACAAAAATATCATCATGCATACGGTGATGCCGATGGTTAAACCCAGGATATTGATAAAGGAAAAAACTTTGCTCTTTACAAGATTTCTCCAGGCGGTTATAAAATAATTTTTAAACATAATGATATAGTTTTTAGTTCGTAGTTTACAGTTCTAATTTCGTGTAGCCCCTGCTGTTATAGTAACGAATAACTACTGTGACTTTTCATTTCCTGATTTTTGAATTTTCACATTTGTCCATTTTCAATTACTCACTTCTCAAACTTTTCACCGGGTTTGCAATTGCCGCTTTTATCGCCAGGAAGCTGATTGTAGCTAATGCGATGATCAGCGCAGCAATTCCCGCAATAAGAAATACTGACCAACTTATGTCGATGCGATAGGCATAATCCTGTAACCATCGATTCATAAAATACCATGCAAGAGGCGTGGCAATGACAAAGGCAATTGAAATAAGAATCACAAATTCTCTGGAAAACAGATAAACGATATTACCGGCCGTAGCGCCCAGCACTTTCCTGATACCCACTTCTTTTATCCGCTGCACTGCCATGAAGGATGCTAATCCATACAGCCCAAGACAGCTAAGGAATATAGCGATGCCTGCAAAAATTTTGTACAGTTGTGATAACTGATTTTCCTGTTCATAAAAGCTGGCAATTTTATCATCCAGGAACCTGTATTCATACACATAATCAGGAAATGTTTGCCGCCATATTTTTTTAACCGCCTGCATGGTGGAAGAAATGTTCGCCGTTGCCAGTTTTATCGAAGCCTGACGATACATGGTGCTGTTTGTGGCCATAATCAATGGAGCCACGCTTTGGCGCAAAGACCTGTCATTAAAATCTTTCACTACGCCAACCACAGGGCATTTTATTATATCACCCCAAATACTGACTTCTTTGTTCAATATATCTTCCGGTTTTTTAAGGCCTAAACTTTTCACGAAAGATTCATTCACCAAAAATTCTTTTGTATAACCTGACGGTTCCAAATTTCTTCCTGCTACCAATTGTAATTTATAAGTAGGCACATATTTATCGTCTGTAAATTTTACGATAGCCTGGAAATCTTTGTCTTTTGTTCCATGGTCGAATTTGAGTGTAGTAAACCGGTTGTTATTATCTTCCGCCGGCGTGTTAGAACTGAAAGTCACTGCCTGCACACCGTTTACACTCAACAACTGTTGCCTTAAATAATCTGTCAGTTTACCGCCTGTACTATCAGGCCGGAAAGGAACATTTACGATGGCATCTTTATCGAATCCCAGGGGTTGATTCATAAAATAATCCATCTGCTTTACGATGATGAGTGTTCCGATAATTAATGCCTGCGCAATGATAAACTGAAACACCACCAATCCTCTTCTTAACGAAATTCCCTTTGAGGTATTTGCCGCGACTTTACTTTTTAAAGCAGTAATAGGGTTGAAACGTGATAAAACTATAGAAGGGTAAAAACCTGCAAACGCAGTTACGACAAGGGCGACAGCTAAAAGAAATAAAATAATAGCGGGATTATTTAGTATATTGAATGAAAGTGAAAGCTCTAAAAGATTATTTACAGAAGGTAAAACAAGAATTGTAATACCTGCTGCAAGTATGACTGCAATTGTAACAATCAAAAATGTTTCAACAATGAATTGAATCTGCAATTGAGATTTACTACTTCCCAAAACTTTTCTTACGCCAACTTCCTTTGCGCGGTTCACCGCTTGTGCAGTAGAAAGATTGACAAAGTTTACGCAGGCTGTTAACAGAATGAATGCTGCAATCAGCCACAAAACATTTATCAGTTCGTGACTGATTGTTTTGTTACTAAAATTGCCTGCTTCTGCATCGTAATGCACCATATTTAATGGTTGTATGATGTAGTTGTCCTTGTTGTCAGCCGGCGCCATTTTTCTGGCATATGTCGCTAATTGTTGGTTAAAATTGTCAACTGAAATACCGTGGGGCAATAAAACATAGCAACCAAAATCAGATGCAGTTCCATTCCAGTCGGGTTGCTGAAATCCGTATTTTTTATCTCCGGTAAATTCTGTTCCATAAGCAACAACCAATTTTAACTGAAAGTCTGTATTTGCCGGTATGGGTGCAAGAATTCCGGAAACTTTCAGCGCCACCGCCGGAAACTGAAACAATGCCGCACCAATGCTGTAATATCCGGTCAGCTTAATGGTTTTACCTACTGCGGTTGTCCAATCACCGAAATATTTTTCAGCGATTTCCTTTGTAAGTAAAACATTGTTCGGATCTTTTAAAGATTCATACGAACCTGCAAGCAGCGGGAAATCAAATATTTTGAAGAAAGCAGGCGACGTATAAAACACACCGCTTTGCTCTTTAAAGTTTCTGACAGGAGTCCCATTATCAGCAAGTACCTGTAATTCATCATTATGACTTGCATAAATGGGTGCAACTTGTTGCAACTGCGGAAATTCCGTTTTCAATCCTTCCGGCATTGGAAAAGGAACATTTTTTTCATAGGTAATCGTTCCTGCATCCGCATGATGAGATTCAGTCAACACGCGATAGATGCGATCTTTTTTTGAATGAAAATTATCGAAGCTGGTGTGATATTGTATGATCAGAAAGATGATGAGGCAAACAGAGATACCAACAGCTAATCCTGAAATATTGATAATCGTATAATTCCTGTTACGTGCCAGGCTCCTGACTGCGGTTTTAAAATAATTTTTGATCATCGTAATTAATTATTGAATTATTAAATTATTGAATTATTAAATTATTCCTGTTTACAGTAAATCAACAAATAACTTTGATTCTTATTTTCATCAGCACATTAG
>JBQCHB010000363.1:0-5056 GCA_051955075.1 Flavisolibacter sp. | reverse complement strand
AATTGATTCGTGGCAATTGCTATACAAAGTTTCCCGGTGGTGGTTTGGAGTATGGCGAGGGCACAAGAGACTGCCTGCACCGCGAGTTTTTAGAAGAGATGAATTTAAAAGTGGAAGTGGGCAAACATTTATACACCACTGATTATTTCCAGGTATCTGCTTTTAATCCCGATCACCAGATCATTTCCATTTATTACCTCGTTAAACCTTTGGAAGAAATTTTGGTTCGTTTAAGCACTACTGCTTTTGATTTCGATGAGCAGCAAATGAATTTGTATCAGCAAAGAAATGAAACAGAAAGTTTCCGCTTTATTGATTGGGAAAATCTTTCCGAAGAAAGTGTAACACTTCCTATAGATAAAATTGTAGTTGGGGTGTTGAAAAACAGCAATCTTCAACAATAATCGGCCAATCATTTTATTATAAAGAAAAATCTAAAGCAGCCAGCGAAATGTTCCGGCCTAAACCCGGTGTTCCTTGTCATCTTTTTATCCTTTCCATTTTAATTCGGTATTGCACTGAGGAAAATAGACCGCGGCGTACGCGGCGATCGCTGCGGTTAGTCGGGGAAACCGTACCAAAAAGCCACGATCTTCATCCAGCTGCAGGAATGTTTACAAAAGCATCTTCCTCCTGCCCCATGGCGGCCCGTTTCATTTTCTTTGCCGTGTCATGCCCAACATATTTTTCAATGCGTTTTTCTACCACCACAATAACCGGTGTTAATATCAATGCCATGGTAGCTTTATAAATGTAGTTCATGATGCCAAATGCAAGTATCTGCTGCCAGCTAAATATGCCCGCAAACGCAATGAACAAAACAATATAGCTATCTACCAATTGCGATACCAACGTTGATCCGGTGGCACGCAGCCATATCTTTTTATCGCCGGTTGCTCTTTTTATTTTATGAAACACATACACATCAACCAGTTGGCTTACCAAAAATGCAATCAGGCTTCCTACTATAATCCTCATGCCCTGGCCAAAAATGGCGTTGAAGGAATTTTGCATGTTATCAATTCCATTTTTAGCACCGCTGCTGATCCAGAAATCGGCAGGTGGCACACCTATGGCCAGGAAGTACATCAAAAAAGCATACGATATAAGCGCAATGGCCGTAAAAGAAATACGGCGCACAGCTTTGGGCCCGTAAAATTCATTTACAATATCCGTCATTACAAACTCCAGCGGCCAAAGCAATACACCACACGTAAGATTGAAACCTAAACCACTCTGTCCGAAAAGCGTAAAGTTAGCCGGCGACCAACCGAATAATTTTTCCAGTGAAAAAATTTTAGTACCGATGGATTCTGCAATCAGGGCATTGCAACAGAAAAATGCAGTGAAGCCCAAAAACAGTTTGGTTGGTTTGTCCTTAAGTATGTTTTGTATCATTGAGGTATAAGATGTAAAAGATTTGCATCACTAAAAATAAGATGTTGGAAGCAATCAACCACGAAGGCACCACCGTCCAGATTTTTTTGCGGACGATGAAGAGAACAACATAAAGAATGTTCACCAGCGGGTTAAACAACACCACCATAAAATAACCAATAACGACAATGGTGGCAGCAATATCCAGGTTGTGTATCCAATTGGTTAACTGAAGCGAAACAGCCAGGAGGAAAAAGATGTTACAGATAAAAGCCAGTCTCGATAAAAATAAAAGCCAGCGCATGAATGTTTAAGTTCAGGATTTGAGGTTTGAAGTTAAGTTGACATGTTGAAAAGTTGATAGGTTTATACGCTGATTCGTTTCGATATAGTGCGCCGACAGCTATCGGGGCAACTAAAGCTAAATAGTAGTAAGGCTGCCAGCAACATAAAAATTCACAACCTAAACATTATCATCATTCACATTGCCGAGAACTGCCATCAATCATCTGTCAACTACCATCTGCTCTCTTAACAAAACCTCAATTAAGTTCTTAATTCGTACAAAATACCATTATTTTGTCGGCACTAAAAACCGGTATATGAACAAAGGGTTGTTTCAACGGCTACTCCCTCATTTGATTGCTTTAATTATTTTTTTGATAGCAGCCTTGCTTTTTTGCAAACCTGCACTGGAAGGACAAGTATTGCAACAACACGATATAGTTGGCGCCAAAGCTATGGCGCATAATGCGCTTGAGTATCAAAAACTGCATGGACACCTGCCGCTTTGGAATACACATTTGTTCAGCGGCATGCCCAACTACCAGATAGCAGTAGAAGGACCGAGAAACTTTTTCTACCAGGACTGGGTTCGCAATTTTGGCCTGCCCAAACCGTTTAGTTTTTTCTTTGTTGCCTGCGTTTGCTTTTATATTTTATCTATCGCTTTTCGTATCAATCCTTATATCGGCATTTTTGCTGCGCTTTCTTATGCTTATGCTACTTACGACCCGGTTATTATCAGTGCAGGACATGATACAAAAATGATGGCCATGGCTTATGCACCTGCTCTGTTAGCAGGCCTTGTATGGCTTTATGAAAAAAGATACTGGCTTGGCTTTGCCGTTACAGCACTTTTTGCCACTATGGAAATAACGGCCAACCACCCACAGATCAACTACTACCTTTTTATTGTCATTGCCCTTATGACGGTCAGCTACCTTGTAATATGGATAAAAAGAAAGGAATGGAAGCACACTGCCATTGCTGTTTCTTTAGCCATCATAGGGGCTGTAATTGGCGTTGCTTATGCGGCCGTTACTTTTTTTCCTACCTACGATTATTCGAAATACACCATGCGTGGCGGTGGCACTATCGAAACAACACCTAATGGCCAGGTGGTGGAAAAGAAAACTACCGGGCTTGATTATGATTATGCTTTTAGTTACAGTTTAGGCAAAGCAGAAGCGCTGACACTTGCCATGCCTGATGCATTTGGCGGCAGCAGTTCGGAAACGCTTGCAGACAATCAAAAATTTATAACCGCACTTAGCGAAAAAGGCATACCCGAAGCGTCGGCCGAGCAGGTAGCCAGCCAGTTGCCAAAATATTGGGGCGGCATTGAATTAGGTACATCTGGCCCGGCTTATTTAGGCGCTGTTTGCTGTTTGCTTTTTGTAATAGGATTGGCAGTTTTAAAATCGCATCACCGCTGGTGGCTTTTAGCAGGCGTTGTGCTTAGCATATTTATGGCGTGGGGAAAATATTTTCCAGGCTTCAACGATTTTTTATACCACCATCTTCCGCTGTATAATAAATTCAGGGCGCCTTCCATGAGCCTTGTGATCACGCAATTGCTGGTGCCCATTATGGCTATGCTTACCGTGCAGCAAATTTTGTTCACAAACAAAACAGAGGAAGAAATAAAAAGGCACACAAAATATGTTTTGTATGCCATGGGCGGCTTGATTGTGTTGGCTGCACTTGTTTACATGGTTAGTGATTACAATTCTTCAATTGACCAGGAGATCATTAAACAGGCTGGGGAAGAAAATGGAAGAATGTTTGTAAACGCTATGAAATCAGCCCGGAAAGCTATGCTGGGTGCAGGTTTACTGCGATTGATTGGCTTTGCTGCATTTTTAACTGCGTTATTGTTTTTATGGAAAAAGAAAATTGTTTCTCCATTGGTCTTCATCATTGCCTTAACCTTGGTAAACACGGTCGATCTTTTTGTTGTTGGCAAACAATACCTGAACGAAAACAATTACGTTGATTCGGAAGAGGCGTTTACAGAAAATAATTTTCAACCTACGCTTGCCGACCAGGAGATTTCAAAAGATACCGATCCGCATTACCGGGTGTATGCATTGACACCGGATCGTTTTATGAGTGCACCAACAACAAATCGCACTTCATATTTTCATCGTGCTGTGGGTGGTTATCATCCGGCTAAATTGCGCATCTACCAGGACCTGATCGAAGGTCAGCTTTCAAAAAGTCCGCTCAACATGGATGTATTGAATATGCTTGACGTTCGCTATTTCCTTATACCCGATCAGCAGGGAAACATTACAAGCGTACATAAAAATGATAGTGCTTTGGGTGCAGCCTGGTTCGTCAAAAACCTGCAACCTGTAAATGGGCCTGCAGCAGAAATGAAAGCCTTAGACCATTTTGATCCAAAAGACACTGCTTATTACAACAAAGAAACAGAACATATTAACGCACAGTTTACATGGGATTCAACGGCAACAATTCAATTAGCCAAATACGATAACGACACAATAGTTTATACTACTAATGCACCTTCGCCACAGTTTGCTGTGTTCAGCGAAATCTATTATCCCGCAGGCTGGAACGCTTATATTGATGGCAAAAAAACGGATTATTACAAGGTAGACTATTTGTTGAGAGGCATACCTGTGCCAGCGGGCAAACACGAAATTGTTTTTCGCTTTGAGCCTACTTCTTATACAGCCAGTTATAAACTTGCCTGGTGGGCAGGCCTTATACTCAACATTGTGTTGCTTGTTTGCGTTGGCAGGTGGATATGGAAAAAAAGACGTGAAAGCTTGCCGGAAAAAGCATAGGCACATTAAGCATGCAAAAGATATTGAGCCTGGTCTGGTTTAAAATTTATCCGCCGCACTTTGGTGGACAAAAAGGCATTGCTTTGTTCAACAAATATTTGGCAGATCATTTTAGAGTTGATTGTTTGTGTTCACATAACAATGAAGTTGTTGCGGATGCAGGTTGCCGCATCATTCCAGAGCTACCAGTTTCAAAAACTCAGTTTTTCAATCCATTAGCCTGGAGAAGAATATTAAAACAACTGACCAAAGAAAATTATTCTTTCATTTTACTTGAACAGCCTTATTATGGATTGCTGGCTTTATGGTTAAAAAGAAAAACAAAGTTGATCGTTCATACACATAACATAGAATGGCAGCGGTTTAAAAGCCTGGAAAATAAAAGCTGGCGATTGCTATTTCGTTACGAAAAATGGTGTTTGCAGAAAGCTCATCTCGTAGTTTTTAAAACTGAAAAGGAAAAGAATATTGCTGTTGAACACTTTCATCTAAAAGGATCCAATTGTTATGTATTGCCTTATGGTATTGAAGATGCAAGGCCTTACAGCAAAATAGAAAATAGAAAATTTTTATCGGAAAAACAT
>JBQCHB010000362.1:0-8957 GCA_051955075.1 Flavisolibacter sp. | reverse complement strand
AATGGAATTATTTACACCATCAAAGAACAAAACATCACAGATCTATTGATAGGCCTGCACCGTGTTGAAAATAAAGGCGATTTTTTTGGCCCTGTTACAGAACGAATACTCAAAAGAACGCAGGAAACAATTTTTATCTATAAATCAGTACAACCCGTTAATACGCTGAAAAGAATGATCGTAGTTGTTCCAATGCATGCCGAACTGGAGCCAGGCTTTACACATTGGTTCAACAGGCTTTTAACCATAGCCCAGGAAGCCGGACTGACAATACAATTTCATGCTGCAGATGAAACGATTAATGCACTGAAAGACCTGAACCAGGCCAGCGGTAAATCAATAAAGCTGGTCTTTTTTACATTCAGCAACTGGGAGGACTTTTTGATCCTTAGCCGGGAGCTAAAAACGAACGATTTGTTTGTTATCGTTTCTTCAAGAAAAGGACATATCTCCTATAATCCGCAAATGGAAAAATTGCCGCACTATTTATCCAGTTACTTTTCGCAAAACAGTTTCATACTGCTTTATCCCAAGCAAATGGAATACGGGGTAAAAATGGAGGATGTACAGCATTTTGACAGTTCGCTTATTGAAACCCTTTCCGAAAACATTACTATGCTGACGAAGGCCGGAGGTTATTTTAAAAAAGTTTTTTCTAACAAAAAAACTGATGACAAGGAGAAGCAATGATTGCGTGAAGAACCACATTCATAGCGTCGGTTCTAAAAAAGCTGCACATTGTGAATTGAACATTGAACATTTTTCACTTTATCCAGGTAACGCAGCGATAGGTCCTATCAAACCCACTCTCCTGCCAGCATTACTTTGTCGATTAAATTACTGCCGAATGCATAGGGCAAATAAGTAAGTGAAGGAATTGGCTTTGTGATGATAAGATTCGCCTTTTTGCCTTTGCTAATGCTGCCGGTTTCGGTTTCTACTTCCATAGCATACGCTCCGTTAATGGTAGCAGCGTTGATGGCTTCCTCTGGCAACATCCGCATTTGAATGCAGCTAAGTGCTACTACAAAATTCATATTGCCTGAAGGCGAAGAGCCCGGGTTAAAATCTGAGGCCAATGCAATTGCACAATTACTTTCGATCAATTTTCTTGCAGGCTGGTAAGGCATGCGTAAAAAGAAAGCGGCCGAGGGCAACAAAGTGCCAATGGTAGATGAATGAGATAATGTTGCCACTGCATCGTCATCCATAGTTTCCAAATGATCTACCGAAATGGCATTCAGCCTAACGCCTGCCTGCACACCACCTGAAGCATGCAATTGGTTAGCATGTATTTTAGGTTTCAGCCCATAGGATCTTCCTGCCAGGCAGATCCTTTCTGTTTCTTGCGGAGAGAAAAACCCTTCTTCGCAAAACACGTCTATATAATCGGCTAAATTTTCTTTAGCAATAGCAGGCAACATTTTTTCAATGATCAATTCTATGTAGCCGTTCCTGTTATTTTTATATTCCTGCGGAAAAGTATGAGCACCCAAAAATGTTGCTTTGATCAAAGCTTTAGAAGCAGCTTTTAATCGCTTGATCACACGAAGCATTTTTAATTCTCCTTCCAGCGTTAAGCCATAGCCGCTTTTTATTTCAATAGCTCCCGTGCCCAGCTTTATTACTTCCATTAACCGCTTGTACGATTGATGGAATAATTCGTCTTCGGATGTTCCGTTCAGTTTCTTTGCAGAATTTAAAATGCCTCCACCTCTTGCTGCAATTTCTGCATAAGACAGGCCGTTAATTTTATCAACAAATTCATGCTCCCTGCTTCCGGCAAAAACCAAATGTGTATGGCTGTCGCACCAGGATGGCAATATTAATTTACCCGTTGCATCTTCATGAAATTGAAAATCAGAAGTTCTAGATTTTAAATCCTGCATTCTTCCATAGTCTGTAATCACATCATCTTCTACAATTAGGTATGCATCACTTACACAGGGAAGTTCACTTAACTCTTCACCACGAAGCAGACGATACTCTTCTCTTGCGTTAACTAAGCTTTGAACATTGGTAAACAGTGTAGCCATAACAAGGCTAAAATAACATTGTTTCTGCTGTTGCAAAATTTATAAAGCCATTCTTGATTTTTGAACTGCATAGCTCATAGAAAACATAGGAGACACATAGCTTTGTTCGATGTGTTTAATCTAGGTAACTATGCTTCTATGTAGTTCAAATATGTTCAATAGTATTACAAAGCGTACAAGTGTGCCCGATAGCTATCGGGACAAGAGAAGCTTAATAGTAGCAATACGGTTCGGTACAATCATTACCAAATCAAGAATAACTATACGCTTCCTGTTTGGCAGATTCCAGGAATCTTCTAAGGAAGGGGAATACATCCCGCTGCGACATAATGGTGTATTGCGCTGCCGTGTTGCCGCGGCCAATTTTTATGGTGTAACCCGAATTGCGTAACAAGCGAAACATATCTTCATCGGTTGTATCGTCGCCAATGCATAAAACAAAATCCGGATGAAGGTTGTTTAAAATATTGGTGGCGGTAACACCTTTGTCCACGCCAATCATTCTTACTTCCAACACTTTGTTGCCATCAATTACCTGAAGCGAAGTATTGGTTATCAACTGCAATAAACTGTTACGTAACTGTCTTGATCTCGAAAAGCCAAGTTCGGGATGTGTATTGCGGTAATGCCAGGCCAGTGTGCTTTTTTTCTCTTCAATAAAAGAACCGGCGCAACGGTCAACAAACAATTCCATCAACGGTCTTATTTGTTCTTTCCATTCAGATGTAAAAGTTACCTGGTCTTTCCATTCTTCGTTTCTGTATTTAACGCTGGCACCATGTTCCGCCACTAATGTCAATGGCAAATGCCCCAACCATTTATCAAGGGTTTGCGCATCCCTCCCGCTGATAATAACAATTTCGTTAGCGGCATCGTTCGTTAATTCTTTCAACAGTTGCAACAACTCTTCGCTGGGCGTAGCAAGAGAAGGAATCTTTTGATATGGCGCTAAAGTGCCGTCGTAGTCAAGCAATATGCAACGTTTTTCTGCCTTGTTAAAATCGTCCTGTATCTTTTCAATTGTAGGTTCTTTTAATAAATTCACTTTTACCGACTCCTGTTCTTTTTTTGTTTCAATAAGGTTCTCCAAAAATTCAGCCATCCATTTCAACACATCATAATTGGCAATGCGCCTTTGCATATAAGACAAGCGGGAACGCTGTTCCACTAATGGCATTTCCAGAGCTGTATCAATGGCTTTTGCCACTTCATCTATATCAGTTGGATTCACCAGCAGCGCTTCGCTTAATTCGTTGGCGGCGCCTGTCAGTTCACTCAGAACTAAAACACCTTTATCAATACAACTGGCAATATATTCTTTAGCTACCAGGTTCATGCCATCACGCAGCGGCGTTATCAATGCTACATCTGCAACCTGGTACAAAGCGCAAAGTTCCTCAAATGTTAAATGATTATACCGGTAGATCAGCGGCTGCCAGTGAATGGTAGAGAACTTACCATTGATCATACTTACTTTTTCTTCTATTTTTCCTTTACTATCGCTATAAGTTTGAATAGCATCGCGGGAAGGAATTACATTGAAAATGAAAACGACTTTCTCACGCCATTCGGGATAATCAGTAAGAAATTGTTCATAACCATCAAGGCGATAGTTTAAACCCTTGGTATAATCAAGCCTGTCAACAGAAAAAATAATTTTTTGGTTGTAAAATTTTTCTTCAAGGTCGGTGGCAATGCCGACAACTGTTTCATCTATACAAGCATCCCTGAATTTTTGATAATCTATACCGATAGGAAACAAATCGGTTTTTATCAAGCGGTCTTTATACTGTATGTTATTAAACTGGCTTTCTACTTTCAAAACCATTTTGGCCGACTGAATAAAATGTTGCACATAGTCGTGCGTATGAAAACCTACAAGGTCTGCGCCTAATACACCTTCCAATATGGCACGTTTCCAATCGGTAGGCATCATTCTGAATATTTCATACGAAGGAAATGGTATGTGAAGAAAAAAACCGATCGTTGCATCAGGCACTCTTTGACGCAACATCTGCGGCAACAACATAAGTTGGTAATCCTGCACCCAAATAACATCACCGGGCTCTATAATTTGCAAAAGCCTGTCAGCAAAAAGCTGGTTAATTTTTTTGTATGCGTCGAAATATTCCTTTTTGTTTTCCACAAGCGAAGGGAAATAGTGGAAAAGAGGCCACAGTGTGGAATTTGAAAAACCGTTATAATAATTATCGTAAGTTTCTTTTTCGGGAAAAACAGGAATGATTTTAAAGTCGGAGTCTATTGCATTCATCTGTTGCGCCTGTTGCCAATCCTCTTCCGTAGCATCCATGCTACCTACCCAAATCTTTTCTGAATAAACCTGCGAGTCAACGTTTTTCTGTTCAAAATAGCTTTTAATAGCGGACACCAATCCGCCAGAACTTTGCCTCACCACAATTTCGTCGTCGGTTTTTTCTATAGCAAAGGGCAATCTGTTTGAGATAATTAATAACCTGCTCATAATACGGTCGAACCGCATAGAGTTATCCAAAAATTAGACCAAGTGAAATACTACTGAACTAGCTATGAGCTTTTAGCTGCGGGCTATGAAATCAATATCACTGTTGCTATTCTTAGTCTCAAAGTTCATAGCCTTTCAACCCGCAGCTTTGCATAACTCATAAATACCTAACTTGCCTTTTCAATTTTTTTACATGAGCGCCAATTCGCCGGAAGTAAAACGCATCACGACGCATACATTACAAAAAATGAAAGCATCAGGGCAAAAAATTTCAATGCTTACCGCTTACGATTTTTCTTTTGCCGGCTTGTTTGATGCGGCAGGCATTGACGTCCTCCTGGTTGGCGATTCGGCATCTAACGTAATGGCCGGCCACGAAACAACTTTACCCATTACGTTAGATCAGATGATCTATCATGCTTCTTCTGTTATTCGTGGTGCAAAGCGTTGCCTTGTTGTAGTAGATCTGCCGTTTGGTTCTTATCAGTCAAACAGTGATATTGCTTTAGCTTCTGCCGTTCGCATTATGAAAGAAACAGGCGCACATGCTATTAAGCTGGAAGGCGGTGAAGAAGTGTTGGAATCTGTACGAAAAATTATCGGTGCAGGCATTCCGGTAATGGCGCATCTCGGATTGACGCCACAATCTATTTATAAATTTGGTACGTACAACGTTCGTGCTAAAGAAGAAGAAGAGGCTAACAAGCTACGCAAAGATGCGAAGCTGCTTGAGGAAACGGGTTGCTTTGCTTTGGTTCTGGAAAAAATTCCGGCGGCTTTAGCTAAAGAAGTTTCGGAAAACCTGCATATACCTACCATTGGCATTGGCGCCGGCAAGCACTGCGACGGACAAGTGCTGGTTATGCATGATATGTTAGGCATTAACACTGAATTCAAGCCTCGCTTTTTACGGCAGTATTTGAATATTCATGAACAAGCTACCAAGGCAGTTCAGCAATATATTAACGATGTAAAATCGAACAGCTTTCCAAACGATTCCGAATCCTATTAATTGTCATTCGGTTTGTATCCTATTTTTGCGCCCAATTAAAAACGGGATATGAAAAGATGGATTGCCACAGCACTCTCTGGACTTTTAGTTTTAGGTAATTTAAAATTAGCTGCACAGGAAAATTTACAGCATCTTAATGACCGCACTGAATCAAATATTTCTGATCTCGATCCTGTAACCGTCACTGCATCTTTAACACCGGAAAAAATTTCAAAGACCGGCCGCAATCTTCTTATCATTAAAGGCGAACGTTTTTATGATCTTCCTGTGAATTCTGTTGATGAACTATTACGTTATCTACCTGGCGTAGAAGTACAGGCCCGCGGACCAATGGGTTCACAAAGCGATTTTGTTTTGCGTGGCGGCACTTTTCAGCAGGTGCTGGTAATTTTAGATGGCGTTCGCTTGAACGATCCTAATTCCGGCCATTTTACCAGTTACATTCCTATTGCGCCGTCAGAAATTGACAGGATCGAAATTCTAAAAGGCGCTTCTTCCGCTATTTATGGATCGGAAGCTGTAGGTGGTGTCATTAATATCATCACCAAAACATTTGCATCGCACCAGGGAACAAAAAAGTCAAATGCAGTTGCGCAGATCACAGGCGGAGAATATGGATTACTGAATGCAAACGCCGGCGGTTTCATCAGCAATGGCAAAACATCTGTTGGCTTAGGGGTTCTCACCAACAATGCAGATGGACAAAAGCAGAGAGGTACTAAAGGCTTTTTTCATAATAACACCGCCTCTGTTTCTGTCAATCATTTTTTTAATGAACAATGGCAGTTGGCTTTACGTACTTCTTATGATGACAGAAAATTCGCTGCGCAAAATTTTTATACAAGCTTTACTTCCGACACTGCTGATGAAAGAGTGAAAACACTCTGGAACCAATTGCAGTTAACTTACCATTCCGAAAAAGATATTGTACGCCTGAATGCAGGTTATAAAAAATTAGATGATCGCTATGCTTTTAACTCAGCCTCTGCCGCCAACCAAAGCCGAAGCGATTTGTTGCAAGTATCCATAACAGACGAGAAGAAACTACATACAAAAACGACCCTTGTTTCCGGCTTTCAATTCATTGATAAAAAGATCAGTTCCAACGACAGGGGCGATCATAATGTAAAACAGCTTGCAGCCTTTGCGATTATAAACCAGCAATTGGGTGAAAACTTTTTAGTTGCGCCTGCAGCCCGTATGGAATGGAATGAAAGAAGCGGTTGGGAATTTGTACCACAAATTAACCTCTCATACCGCGGGGATAAATTTCAACTTAGAGGAAGCGCAGGAAAAACCACACGTGATGCTGATTTCACCGAACGATTCAACAATTATAACAAAGCACTGGTAACAAGCGGCAGGTTAGGCAATCCTGACCTGGAGCCGGAGCGTTCCTTCAGTTATGAAGCCGGTGCTGATGTTTTTATTGCCAATAATTTAAAACTATCAGCAACGTTCTTCCAACGCTATCATACTGATTTGATTGATTACGTTACCACACCTTATAATCAACTTCCGCACAACGGAAATTTAATTCCAACAGGTTCCTATGCGCTTGCAAGAAATGTTTCTAAAGTAACAACCACCGGCGCCGAGATGGATATCCAATACACAAAAAATTTAAGTAACAAACAACAATTGTGGGCTACAATTGGCTTTGTATGGCTTGATAGTAAAAGCAGTGATGCAACGCCATCTCTTTACATCTCATCACATGCAAAATATTTAACCAACTTCAACGTAGAGTATCGCAACCAGTGGTTTGCTTTCAGTGTAAACGGGCTGTACAAAGACCGCCAACCACAACTTTCAGCTGCTAACATTGCGAAAGTTTCGAAAGATTATTTTGTTTTAAATGCCAAAGCCGAAGGCTTCATCGTTAAAAACAAATTGAGTGTTTTTGCAGAGGCTGATAATGTGTTCGATAAAAATTATGCTGATCTTTTAGGCGCTCAAATGCCCGAAAGATGGTTAATGGGCGGAATCAAAATATCTTTATCAAAATAAAACGATCATGCTTGACATATTGAAACAATTAGGAGTTACAGAAAACAACCAGGGCAGTTCTACAGGTGCACAATGGATCAAAAGCAATGGAAAAGTTATTACATCACTCTCTCCTGTTGACGGAAAGAAAATTGCGGATGTGGTTTGTGCCGACGACCAATCGTACGAGCAGGCTGTTGCCGCAGCCCAAAAAGCATTTGTACAATGGCGCATGTGGCCCTCGCCAAAGCGTGGCGATATTGTGCGGCAGATAGCCGAAGCGCTGAGGAAAAATAAGGAAGCTTTGGGCAAACTGGTTTCTTACGAAATGGGCAAAAGCCTGCAGGAAGGTTATGGCGAAGTGCAGGAAATGATCGACATCTGCGATTTTGCTGTAGGGCTTTCAAGGCAGCTTCATGGACTGACCATGCACAGCGAACGCCCCGGCCACAGAATGTATGAACAATGGCATCCTTTAGGAATAGTAGGTGTGATCTCAGCATTTAATTTCCCGGTAGCTGTGTGGAGCTGGAATGCTTCATTGGCCTGGGTTTGCGGCGACGTGGTTTTATGGAAGCCATCGGAAAAGACACCGCTTTGCGGCATTGCCTGCCAAAATATTATTGCAGAAGTTTTTAAGCAAAACAGCGTTCCCGAAGGTGTAAGTACGCTTTTGATCGGGGAAAGAGACTTAGGTGAAAAAATGGCCAGCGACCAGCGCATTCCATTAATTTCTGCAACCGGTTCTACCCGCATGGGTAAGGCTGTTGGTGCTGCTGTTGGCGCCAGGCTGGGAAGATCGCTTTTGGAACTGGGTGGCAACAACGCCATTATTATTTCAAAAGAGGCTGACCTGGATATGAGCCTCGTGGGTTGTTTGTTCGGCGCTGTAGGCACTGCAGGGCAACGCTGCACCACTACCCGCCGCCTTATCATTCATGAAGATGTATATGACAGCTTCAAACAAAAACTGGTAAACGCCTATAAACAGCTGCGCATTGGCGATCCGCTGGATGAAAAGAATCACGTCGGCCCGTTGATTGATAAAGATGCGGTTTCTTCTTATTTAGCGGCTATAGAAAAATGTAAAGCGGAAGGCGGGAACTTTGTGGTGGAAGGTGGTGTTTTGCAGGGCGATGGTTATGAAAGCGGTTGTTATGTAAAGCCTTGTGTAGCTGAGGCGCAGCCTCGGTTTGAAATTGTGCAGCACGAAACCTTTGCACCGATTTTATACCTGCTTAAATACAAAACATTTGAACAGGCTATTGCCATACAAAATGGTGTTCCGCAGGGATTGTCATCCTCTATCATGACGCTGAACTTAAGGGAGGCAGAGCAGTTCCTTTCTTCCCAGGGCAGCGACTGTGGTATTGCCAATGTAAACATCGGCACCTCGGGTGCTGAAATTGGCGGTGCTTTCGGGGGAGAAAAAGAAACC
>JBQCHB010000361.1:0-3288 GCA_051955075.1 Flavisolibacter sp. | reverse complement strand
GGAAAATATCGATTTTGATGTGCTTAGAACTCAAATCGGATTTGTAACCCAGGATACGCAACTATTTGCAGGAACCATAAGGGAAAACTTATTATTTGTGAACCCTTCCGCCTCCGATGCAGAAATGATGGACGTGCTGCGAAAAGCTTCGTGCAATACCCTGCTTGCCCGCGCTGATAAAGGGTTAGACACGTTGATTGGCGAAGGCGGTGTAAAAGTTTCCGGAGGTGAAAAACAAAGATTGTCGATAGCACGCGCACTCTTGCGCCATCCGCATTTGCTTATTTTTGATGAGGCCACTTCTTCATTGGATTCGCTAACTGAAGAAGAAATTACCAATACCATCAAAGAGGTTTCATCCAAAAAAGAGCAATTGACCATTCTGATAGCCCACCGGCTTAGCACAATAATGCATGCCGACAGAATTTATGTGCTTGAAAGAGGTAACATCATCGAAACGGGGAACCATGATCAACTATTAGGCAAAATGGGATTGTACTATGCTATGTGGAGGCAGCAGATAGGCGAACGAAAAAAATTAAACATTCAGCCCGAGATGGCAAATTAAAAACAATCGGTATTTCTTCGTTTACTTATTACATGTAATTTAAAACCTGCTTTTTTATCCCCAAAACGCATGAAAATGCCTTTTTACAAAGAGCAAGTTTTTTATTTTCTTTTTTGAATTTTCAATGCTACTTTTGCAGCCCTCAATTACCGTAAAAGGAGAGGTGCCTGAGTGGCCGAAAGGGCCGGTTTGCTAAACCGTTGTACGGGCTTAAACCTGTACCGAGGGTTCGAATCCCTCCCTCTCCGCACTATTTTTTTGAGTATTCGGGGCGTAGCGTAGCCCGGTCATCGCGCCTGCTTTGGGAGCAGGAGGTCGCAAGTTCGAATCTTGCCGCCCCGACAAGTAAAGAGGCTGTCTAATCAACAGCCTCTTTTTATTTCAGGAATTCCCGTTTTATAAAAGAAAGGAAATGTCTTCGCCCGGTGTGATTTGCTTTTTTAAGAATCCTTCAGGGTTTGCATCTGAAGTAAAGATTACGCCATCAACCTCTCCAAAATATTTTAAATCATTGTTTGCCATTTTTAAATAACTTCCTTCCGGCAGGCCTACAACACAAGTGTTTGGATTCAGTTTCACAAACTCCACCAACCGGTCATCGCGGCTTTCACCATTAAATCCATCGATTTTTTGATTGAAATAATGCGGATTTATCTGAAATGGAAATACGCCAAGCGCTTTGAATGATTGTGGTTCAATAACAGGCATATCATTGGTTGTGGCAATAGACGGGGCTAAAATATTGGACCCTGCGCTCCAGCCTATATAAAGAGTGCCGTTGTTCACTTTTTCACGGATTAAAGGCAACAAATTCAATTTGTATAGATCGTGGATTAATTTAAAAGTATTGCCTCCGCCGACCATTATAGCGTCGGCATTCTCAATGACAGAAGTTGCTTTTGAAGCTGCAACAACATGTACGGTTACGTTAAGATTTTTTAAAGCGTTCTGAACTTGTGCTGCATAGTCGTCATACTTTTTATTTACATCTGCAAAACCTAAAAAAGCAATATTTACCCGCCCGCCCCGCAGGCTGGCCGATTTACCACCAATAAATTCATTGATGACCGGCGCAGCTTTTTCAAGGTAACCGGAGTTTCCCACACGCGAACTACTGAATGCGAGTATATTTTTTGAAGTCATTGCTCTTTGAGTTATAACGGTACCGCATATACGAATTTACTGTTGCAGTATCAAGTCAATCCTATCGAGTTCTTCTTTTGAAAAATGAATATTGGCAGTTCCTTTAATACTGTCTGTTACCTGCGTGGGTTTGCTCGCTCCGAGTATTACAGAAGTAATTCTTTCGTCTTTTAAAACCCAGGCCAGCGCCATTTGTGCCAATGACTGGTTCCTGCCGGCAGCCACTTTATTCAGCTCTTTTATTTTTTCGATTTTTTCTTCTGTGATTTGCGATTCTGTGATGGCGCCGTTTTTAAGATGGCGGCCAGCCCTTGAATCTGCAGGAATGCCATTTAGATATTTATTAGTAAGCAAGCCTTGCGCCAGGGATGAGAAAGTGATACAACCAATCTTTTCTTTTCCTATCACCTCCAGCAATTCATCTTCGATCCAACGATCAAACATATTATATCGGGGCTGAATAAGCAGGCATGGAGTGCCTAACTGATGTAACAAGTCAATCGCCTTTTTTGCTTCAGACGGTTTGTAATTTGAAATTCCTACATAGAGGGCCTTTCCCTGGCGTACAACAAGATCCAATGCGCTCATCGTTTCTTCGAGGGGCGTTTCGGGATCAGGGCGGTGATGATAAAAGATATCAACGTAATCTAATCCCATTCGCTTCAGGCTTTGGTCGAGGCTTGAAATAAGATATTTTTTTGAACCCCAATCGCCATAAGGGCCATCCCACATGTAATATCCGGCTTTGGAAGATATTATTAATTCATCCCGGTATGATTTAAAATCCTGTTTAAAAATCTTTCCGAATTTAGATTCGGCAGCTCCTGGCGGTGGACCATAATTATTAGCCAGGTCAAAATGCGTAATTCCATTATCAAATGCGGTATGCAGAATACTACGACAATTTTCGTAGTCATCTTCGGCACCGAAGTTATGCCAGAGGCCAAGTGATAAAACGGGTAATTGAATGCCGCTGTTTCCACAACGCCGGTAATTTATTTTTGGGTACCTGTCTTTGCCCGGTTGATATTCCATGATTTTTTTTATTTAAGGAATAAAAAATGTTTCACAAAACTAACAACTGAAAAATAAACAACTACATTTAACCCAAAAGAGAATCTAAACAAGATTACAATTGAAGTTTAATTTCTTCATTACTCTTATCAAAAAAATGGAATTCAGTAAGATGGTAATTTGTATTAGGACGGATTTTTATTTTTTGCTTGAACTTGAGGCTCCATTTCATTCGTTTTGAAGGAAAGCCTTTTGTGAGATAAGCATATAAAATCGGATGTACCTCGATGGTCAATCCTTTATGCTTTTGCATAATAAGATAACTAAGGTTTTTTTCGATTTCATCCTCAAGAACCAATGTGGAAGACACCTTGCCTGTACCGCCACAACTGGGGCAAAGTTCCATGGTATTGATGTTGGTTTCGGGCTTCATGCGTTGACGCGTTATCTGCATAAGGCCAAACTTGCTAATAGCAAGAACCGCATGTTTTGCCCTGTCTTTCCTCATAAAAAGATCCATTTGCTCTGCCAGCTTCTTTTTATTTTCGGGCAGCTTCATATCG
>JBQCHB010000360.1:0-3242 GCA_051955075.1 Flavisolibacter sp. | reverse complement strand
AGCAAAGAAGCCTATATCAGTCCTACCTATACCGATGTATTTGGATGGCGTGCAGATGAATTTAGAAAATTTGACGTGTGGGCCGATTACATTCATCCGGATGATAAAGAAGATACAACCGGGGGATACGATCTTGCTATTGAAGATCCTGCAATTGAAAAATGGGAAAAAGAATATCGCTATTTAAAAGCGAATGGCAGCTATGCTTTTGTTCATGATAAAGCTATCATCTTACGCAATGAGCAAGGCAAGGCCATAAAAGTAATTGGCGCATTGCAGGATATCACCAGTAAAAAGGAAACGGAAGAAGACCTTAGAAAAAGTAACGAACGTTTTCAATTAGCCAGCCGCGCTGCTTCTGATGCCATTTACGAATGGGAAATTGCGGCAAACGAACTATACTGGGGCGAAGGGCTGCAAACACTTTTTGGATATAAGCCCCGCGAAGTGACCTTATTGGTGTGGGAATCACTTATACACGCAGACGAAAGAGAAACTGTACTTCAAAGCTTGGGCGATACTTTGGCTGACCCATATAAAAAAATATGGAACAAGGAATACCGTTTTGCCAGGTACGATGGCAGTTTTAGCTATGTATTGGAAAGAGGATTTATTGTGAGAGATGAAGAAGGAAAACCACTGCGCATGATCGGCTCTTTGCAGGATATTTCAGAACGCAAGCTTCACGAAAAGCTTCTGTCACTTGAACGCTCCATATTTGAATTATCTGCCAATCCCGACAACAGCTTGAAAGAAGTTGCAGTAGCACTTTTGAAAGGCATAGAAGAAATTCACCCAAAAGCCATCGCGTCAGTTCTTTTATTAAAGGACGACGATACAATTGAGCACCTGGCCTCTCCCAGTTTGCCAGCTACATTTGTTTCAATTATCAACGGTCTTAAAATTGGCCCGCAGCAAGGGTCTTGCGGTGCCGCTATGTTCCTTAAAAAGAACGTTATTACACCCAATATAGAAACAGATCTATTGTGGGCAGATTACAAAGACATTGCAGCGCAATTTGGTTTAAAAGCCTGCTGGTCGTTGCCTATCATTCACAGCTCAGGAAAAGTGATGGGCAGCTTTGCAATTTATCATACAACGCCTCAATATCCAACCGCAGCTGAATTATCTACTGTAGAACGGCTCCGCAATATTTTACGCATCGTCATCGAAAACCGCTGGTCATTGCAGGAAATTAAAATAGCCAACGAACGGTTTGATATTATGATGAATGCCACGCATGACCTGATATGGGACTGGAATTTAAAAACCAATGTCATTTACCGGGATGCAGCCGGATTGAAGAAAGTGTATGGCACCGAAGACAATGAGGCCGTAGAAACAATTGACAAGTGGCTGACGCGTATTCATCCCGAGGATCATGCCCGTGTAGAAAAAACCATTGGACAAATTTTGCAGTCGGTAGCGCAGAATAACTTCGATGTAGAATATCGTTTTAAAAGAGATGACGGTTCTTATTCTTATGTATTCGACCGTGGAATCATTATACGCGACGCTGAAGGGAAACCTGTCAGGATGATTGGCGCAGCACAGGATGTTTCAGAAAGAAAAAGGCTCGAAAAAGAACTCTTATCAAACGAATTGGAACATCAAAAAGCCATTAACCAGGCCACAGTAGAAACCCAGGAGCAGGAACGCACCGAGATAGGTAAGGAACTGCATGATAATGTGAACCAGGTGCTGACCACCACTAAGCTTTACCTCGATCTTGCCTTAAGCAACCCGGAGTTAAAAGACGAGCTGATCCATAAATCATCCAAAAACATTATTAACGTTATCAATGAGATACGACAGCTTTCCCGTTCACTTATGGACCCCAGCATTGGAGATTTAGGATTGACAGACTCTATACACGATCTCATCGAAAATATAAATCTCACCCGGAAACTTCACGTAAGTTTGAAGTCCAAACCGGGAATTGAGGATTTACTCGACAAAAACCAGAAGTTAACCATCTTCAGGATCATACAGGAGGCATTGAACAATGCCATTAAACACGCCAAAGCAACAGGCGTAACCATCCAGCTTTTACACGAAAAAGCTTTTGCAAAAGTGATCATTGAAGATGACGGGATCGGCTTTGACATACAGAGAGTAAAAAAGGGCGCAGGACTTAAGAATATTCAGAATCGTATTTATTTAATAAATGGAGATCATGTAATTGAAAGTGTGCCTGAAAAAGGCTCTAAAATAATTATCAATTTCCCTATAACACAAACAAAAAAAGTACATCCAATTTAACTATGGAAAAGATTACCATCCTGATTGCGGACGATCACACTTTAGTAAGAGAAACGTGGAGCTTTATTTTAAACACCGATCCCCGCTTTAAAGTAATTGCTGAAAGTGGCAGCGGCGAAGATGCTGTGGAATTGGCCAAACAATTACGTCCACAGGTTGTTATCATGGACATTAACCTGCCGGGCATTAATGGCATAGAAGCCACACAGCAAATACGCAAGTTTTCTCCTGCTTCAAGAATTCTCGGTGTATCGTTGCACACCCAACCCACCTATGCCCGCAAAATGATCCAGAAAGGCGCCATGGGTTATGTTACCAAAAACTCTTCCCGCGAGGAAATGTTCAAAGCCATTATGGAAATACAAAGCGGAAGAAAATATATCTGCGATGAAATCAAGAACATCTTATCAGAACAGGTAATTAACGGGGACGACAACCAGAATGGATTGAACTCTTTATCACAGAGAGAAATCGAGATCATCGCTTTTATTAAAAAAGGCAATTCATCCAAAGAAATTGCCGATGCACTGAACATCTCTGTAAAAACCGTAGAAGTTCACCGCTATAATATTTTGAAGAAACTGAACCTGAAAAATGCTGCAGCGTTGGTAAATTTCATCAATAACAGCCAGCTGGATTTTGAGAATTAAACAGGCTGACTTTAAGATTTTTAATAGCAGAAAGATTGAACAGTTATAAAAAATTGGGAACCAATCTGCATTACTGCCATTAAACTTCTGTTGCTCCGATAGCTATCGGAGCACTCTTGTACGTTTTGTAATGCTACTGAGCATTGTGCAATCAGCATTATAAACACAACTATTTTATAAATCTGCCATCGTATACTTCGGCCCCTTCGGGGCCGTTTTGCATTTTTGTCGATTTCTACTACCAATGTTTGACTCCTCCGGAGCCATGCGCTGAATCTTTGCGTATCTTACAAAGTTTCATTTTTGTAAACCCTAAACCCTAAACCCTAA
>JBQCHB010000359.1:0-8012 GCA_051955075.1 Flavisolibacter sp. | reverse complement strand
GCACAGGTTCATTTCAGTAGACAGCTTTCAACCCTTTGGGAAAAACATGTTCCATACACCTCAAAAGGGTGGTGACCAAAATTTACGATCCCCTTTCAAGAAGCCTGGTGGATACGTGGTCTACAGATTATAGCAACTATCAGATTGATTCCAAGGGCATATTCTATCGGGTGAGGCAAAAGGTAACCTGCAACAGGGCTTTGCGGCATTTATGGCACAATCAATTTTTGCTACACTTGTCCGTAAGAACAATTTGCGGGAGAACTGTGACAAATGTTCATCAACAGTGAGCGGTGATCAGCCAAGATGGGACCCGGACGCACGATGTTTTTTACAAAAAAAGAAAAATATATTTCCCTTTTTACTACCAAATATCGTTCGGTAGTAGGTTTTAATCCATAAAGCAAATTATACTTCGCTTTATCTTATAAAATAGCTTATAGAACTAATACCAGAGCGAAAATAGAAACGATATAGGTGGGGTTATTTTCTATCAGGGCTCGGTACCCAACAGTGATCATTTTTCCGTTTTACGCCGCCTTTAAAAACTTCTTTTAGCATAATTCAAACTTCTTTTAGCATAAGCGAACCGCTGTGTCACATCCCCAACTTTGCTGTACGAACAGTGCGTATGAAAAGAGGTGAAAAAATACTGGCGGAACTCCTGCCGGTGATGAGCGTAACGAACAATGCCATTCTCTCCAGGCAGGGTGACATCACCATAGGCTACCAGGCGACCCTGCCCGAACTGTTTACATTATCGGACCAGGAATATGAAGCTTTGCACCAGGCACTGACCCGCGCGATCAGGGTGCTGCCCAAACACGCTGTCTTTTACAAGCAGGACTGGTTCACACAGGCACGGTACCGGGCAAACTTTGACGGCGACAAAAGCTTCCTTGCTGCGGCCAGCGAGCGATTTTTTAATGAGCGTCCCTACCTCGATCACCAATGCTATATCTTCCTTACAAAACGACCTGCAGGAAGGAAGACCCGCAGCTCGCTTTTTTCCAGCCTTTTGAGAAAGTCCATTGTTCCTGAACAAACCCTTAAACCACAATTCCTGCAGGATTTTTTAGACAGTGCAGGGCAGTTTGAAAAGATACTTACCGACAGTGGCTTTATCCAATTAAAAAGGCTCACCGACGAAGAACTTGCCGGTGACGAACACCACGCTGGTCTTATTGAGCGGTACCTGAGCCTCCAGCCACACGGCTCTAAAGTTGTGGTAAAAGATCTATCCTTCGAAGAGAACATCCGGGTAGGAGCAGACTACTGCCAGGTCTTCACACTGGCCGATGCCGAAAATTTACCTTCGTACTGCGGCTCCAGGATCAATTATGACAAGTATTCCACCGACAAAACAAAGTTCTCGGTCGGCTTTGCCTCGCCGTTAGGCCAGCTGCTGCCGTGTGACCATATCTACAACCAGTTCATTTTTACGGGCGATGCACAGAAAACGGTGCAAAGGCTTGAAAGTAAAAAGCTACGGCTGCAATCGCTGTCTGCCTATTCAAGGGAAAATGCCATTGCAAGGGATGCGACGAACGAGTTTTTAAACGAAGCGATTTCCGGGCAGCGTCTGCCTGTCAAGGCGCATTTTAATGTCCTGTTCTGGACCGATCAAAAAGACAAGCTGAAGGAACTGCGCAACCTGGTCTCGTCATCCCTGGCCAGCATGGACGCTGTGCCGAAACAGGAGACCGACGGGGCGCCGCAAATCTATTGGGCGGGCATACCTGGCAACGCAGCGGATTTTCCCATGAATGATACCTTTGATACCTTCCTTGAACAAGCCTGTTGTTTTTTGAACCTTGAAACCAACTATCGTTCCTCCCTTGCTCCCGTTGGTATCAGGCTCGGTGACCGGCTGACCGGCAACCCGGTGCATGTTGACATATCGGACGAGCCTATGCAAAAAGGTATCTGTACCAACCGCAATAAGTTCATACTGGGTCCCAGCGGCAGCGGCAAATCTTTTTTCACCAACCACATGGTGCGTTCTTATTATGAGCAGGGCACCCATATCGTTTTAGTCGACGTCGGTCATTCCTACAAAGGCCTTTGTGACATGGTGAAGGGGTATTATTTCACATATGATGAAAAGAATCCCATTCGCTTTAATCCTTTTTACATCTCGGAAGGGGATGCCTTGGACACTGAGAAAAAAGAGAGCATCAAAACACTGCTGCTGGCGCTGTGGAAAAAAGACACGGAGCCGTTCAAACGCAGTGAATATGTTGCCCTAAGCAATGCCCTGCAGCTTTACTACGAACACCTCGACAGCACGGGTCTTTTCCCCTGCTTCAATTCTTTCTATGAGTTTTTGCAAAGCAAATTCGTGGAGGTGCTGAAAGAAGAACAGGTAAAGGAGAAAGATTTTGACGTGTCCAACTTTCTCTATGTACTGAGACCGTATTACAAAGGCGGCGAGTTCGACTATCTACTCAACGCCACTGAAAACCTGGCGTTGCTGTCCGAGCGCTTCATCGTCTTTGAACTCGATAACATCAAGGATCATCCCATCCTGTTCCCCGTGGTTACCATTATCATCATGGAAGTTTTTATCTCGAAGATGCGCAAGTTGAAAGGCATACGCAAGATGATCCTCATCGAAGAAGCGTGGAAGGCGATAGCCAAAGAGGGCATGGCAGAATACATCAAATACCTGTTTAAGACCGTCAGAAAGTTTTTCGGTGAAGCTGTTGTTGTAACGCAGGATGTCGAGGACATCATTTCCTCGCCCGTCGTGAAGCAAGCGATCATCAATAACAGTGATTGCAAGATATTACTCGACCAGTCAAAGTATCAAAACAAGTTTGACCAGATCCAGGAACTGCTCGGCCTCACTGAAAAAGAAAAAGCCCTGGTGCTTTCTATCAACAAAGCCAATGACCCGGCAAGGAAATACAAGGAGGTATTTATTTCACTGGGCGGCATGCTAAGTAAGGTTTACCGCACCGAGGTGTCCCCCGAGGAATACCTCACTTATACAACGGAAGAAAAAGAAAAAATGAACGTGCTGGAATACGCAGGGCAGTATGGAGATATGGAAAAAGGCATCAAAGCGCTGGCAGCAGCGTTGAAGACTTAGTGACAAGAAAAAATTGTAACGGTTAAAACAGCCAGGTATGAGATATAAAATCGCAGTTCTTTTCCCGCTCTTGCTGGCAGCTTGCAGCGGCCCAAACGCCAACCGGCGCAGGGTAACGGGAACATACGTCTTGCATGCGCAAAGTGCGTACAGCAACGCTATGGATACCATCGAGATCAGTTGGCTGAATGAAGCTGCCAACACGTATCGCTATGAAAGGCGTGTCGGGTACCGCAGGCTATCAAAGGGGCAACCGGGACCGCACGAACACAAAGTGGAAACGTCCATATGTGTATACGATAAGAACACGGCAAGGCTCAACGAGCAAAAGCATGGAAGAAGCTACTTTTTTTCGGGCGACGGCAATCTTGTTACCGGCGGCTCTGTTTACCGGCGAATTCAATAACAAAAAAAATCAAACGGGGATGAAGAGAGGTTTTGTGTGTTTAATGATGGTGGCCATACTCGTAGCGTCAACCGGCAAAGCAGGAGCGCAGGATCCGATTACACTGATCATTACAGAAGGAATCACCAAAGTGATCAAAGCGGTCGATTTGAAAATCCAGCGGCTGCAAACGAAAACCATCGGGCTGCAAAATGCACAAAAGGCCGTTGAAAATGCCATGTCTAAAGTAAAGCTCGACGAGATTACCGGCTGGGTCGAAAAACAGCGGCTGCTATACAAGGACTATTTCGAAGAATTGCAGAAGGTGAAATCGGTGCTGGGCTACTACCATGAGGTAAAAGATATTACGGCGCTGCAACTGGCCCTGGTGCAGCAGTACAAGCGCAGTATCCATGGAATCAGGCAGGATGTCCATTTTTCTGCAGCCGAAGTAGCTTATATGGCAAACGTTTATTCGGGCATTATTGAAGAAAGCCTGAAAAACCTGGACGGCTTATACCTGGCTATACAATCCTTTACGACGCAGATGTCCGATGAAAAAAGAATGGAGATCATTGACAGGGTAAAAGAGAGCATTCAAAAGAACTATGATGATCTAAGACGTTTTTCTAGCGGCAATATCCGCCTTTCTGTAGCGAGGGCCAAAGACCAACAGGATATTTTGGTGATTAAAAATCTGTATGGACTTCAATAAACAATCTATGAGAAAAGTGGCGATGATGGTAATGTTTGTGACCAGTTTAAGTATGACCCACGCACAAACCTTCAACGAGTGGTTCAAACAAAAAAAGACGCAGATTGAGTACCTCGTAGACCAGATCGCCGCATTGAAAGCTTACGGCGCAGTGGTCAACAAAGGATATGAGATTGCCGGTGATGGCCTGGCTGCTATCTTCTATAATAAGGACGGTGATTACAGGCAGCACAGTGACTATTTTATTTCGTTACGCAGCGTAAAGCGGGGCATTAAGAACTATAGCAAGCTGCCCGCTATCGATAACATGAAAGGCCAGATAGAAAAGCAAGCAAGGCAGCTGCTGTCAGTAACAACTGAATTTCTGACCGCTGGTGAAAAAAATTATATCAATAGGGTTTGTACCGGCCTCGTTGAAAAAAGTAAAGAACTGGCTACCGAAACGGCTATGATCCGTAGCGATGACCGGTTGCCAATGAAAGATGATGAACGAATTCAGCGTGTGGACAAGGCCTACCTGGAGATGCAGGACCTGTACCGGTTCTCTGTTTCGGTTACAAACGGGGTCCGGTCACTGGTGGTCAGCCGCCGGGGGCAGGCAGAGCTATTAAACAGGCTCTCTTCGCTATATGGATCAAGATAAAAACAATAAAAATCGCCGGTTATGAAAAAGTGGGTGTGGATTTTTTTATTGACGCTATATGTGCCCTCTATGTCAAAGGCGCAGGGCTTTGAGGCGGAACAGTTACTGCTCGATGTGCAAAAGCTTGCACAGCTAAAGCAAATGCTTGCAGACCTTAAAACAGGCTACCAGATCGTCTACAGGGGTTATGCAACGATCAAAGACATTTCCGAGGGGAACTTTAACCTGCACGCGGCCTTCCTGAACGGACTGCTGCAGGTGAGCCCTGCCGTTAGAACTTACCATAAGGTTGCCGCCATCATTTCGCTGCAGTTGAAGATGGTTTCAGAATATAAAGCAGCATTTAACCACTTTAAACAAAGCGGAACATTTACCGCCGGTGAGATTGACTACATGGGCAGCGTATACGGAAATCTTTTCGATCAAAGCGTAAAAAACCTGCAAACCCTAACCATGGTGGTTACCTCGGGGATTCTTCGCATGAGTGACGATGAACGGCTGCAACAAATCGATGCCCTGCATGAGGCAATGGTGAGCAAACTAGGCTTTCTCAGGCAGTTCAACAATCAAACGGCGGTGCTTGCGCTGCAAAGATCAAGGGACCAACAGGACATTAAACGCAGCAAAAGAATCTTCGGGTTAACTAATTAAGCACACGATATGACACGCTATCTAAAAGCAGTGCTCACCGCACTGACCGGACTTGTATTGCCTGTTGTTGCCTTTGCCCAGGGCACGCTTGCCGGTGAGATCAAAGGGCTCCACGGCGTACTCGATCATTTATATACCGAGATGCTTCCGCTATGCGGGCAACTGATCGGGGTGGGAAGGGGTATCGCTGGTTTTGCCGCTACCTGGTACATTGCCTACAGGGTATGGGGCCACATTTCCAGGGCAGAGCCTATTGATTTTTATCCTTTGTTCAGGCCTTTTGTCATTGGATTTGCGGTGCTCATTTTCCCTGGCGTGATTGCCATGATCAATGGCGTTATGAGTCCAACCGTTACCGCCACCGCTGCCATGGTCAGCAACGCTGACGAAGCTATTAACGTACTGCTGCAGCAAAAAGAGGCGGCCATCAAAAAAACAGAGCTCTGGCAGATCTATGTCGGCGACAATGGCAGTGGTGACAGGGACCGGTGGTACAGGTACACGCACCCTGATGATCCTGGCGGCGATGATGAAGGCTGGTTTGAGTCGATTGGCAACGATGTTCGTTTTGCCATGGCTAAAGCTGCCTACAATTTTAAAAACACGGTTAAAGAATGGATGAGCGAGGTGCTGCAGGTGTTATTCCAGGCGGCGTCTCTGTGCATCGATACGATACGCACCTTTTATCTCATCATACTGGCGATATTAGGCCCGCTTGTTTTTGGCCTGGCTGTTTTTGACGGCTTTGCACATACACTGACCGTATGGCTGGCAAGGTATATCAACGTTTTCTTGTGGCTGCCGGTGGCCAACATCTTTGGTTCCGTGATCGGCAAGATCCAGGAAAAAATGATCGCTTTGGACATTCAGCAGATCGGGCAAACCGGCGACACCTTTTTTTCTCCTGCGGATACAGCCTATCTCATTTTCATGATCATTGGCATCATCGGTTATTTCACTGTCCCCTCCGTGGCCAACTACATTGTGCATGCCGGTGGTGGCAACACGCTGCTGTACAAAGTAACGTCTGTCTTTTCGTCGTCGGCGTCCTCTGCCACCCGGATGGCAGGCGGCGGTGCCACTTCAATGATTAAGGATGTGTATGGAGATGGCGCCGGCATGATGCGCAACAGCATGTCCTCACAGGGAAGCACAAGTGATTATTTCAAAGACAAATTATCAGGCAAATAATAGTAATGGAAAGTTATGTTTCAACAGTTGAAAAATATTGATACAGCGTTCAGGCACGTGAGGTCTTTCTCCCTGCTGCTGATAACCGCATGCACCCTTCTTGGCGGCTATGCCATCTACAGCGCCCATGCTATGGTATCCAAAGCCGAACAACGAATCTTTGTGCTGGCCAATGGCAAGGCGCTGGAGGCCATCGCTTCTGACAGGAAGGATAACATACCGGTAGAAGCAAGAGATCATGTGAAGATGTTTCACCAGTGGTTTTTTTCGCTTGACCCCGACGATAAGGTCATCCAAAACAACATTACCAAGGCGCTTTACCTGGCGGATGGCTCTGCAAAAAAAGTGTATGAGTCTTTACAAGAGAACAACTATTATACAGGCATTATCTCCGGCAATGTCAGCCAGGAAATTAATGTCGATAGCGTCGCCGTTAACATCAATGTCTATCCTTTTTATTTCAGGTGTTTCGCGACGCAAAAAATAATCCGTCCAAGTTCCATCACGACCAGGAGCCTCATCACGGACGGATTTCTCAGGAACGTAGCACGATCGGACAACAACCCGCATGGCTTTTTAATTGAGAAATGGAACACCCTTGAAAACAGGGACCTGGAAACCAAAAAAAGATAATCACCCACAAAACCTTGCTTATATGAAACGGTGGAGCCACAACAAAAAAGCTGGAAAGGAATTGCCCTCCTTTGTCAATGCGGCGCTGGCCAGGCTGAATCAGCGCCTGGTCAGGATCGCCAGTGTATTACAGGCGAAAACAAACGCTTATTCAACAAAAAAGAAGAAGGTCCTGCTGTTGGTTTTCGTAGCGCTCTTCATCGCTGGAAGTGCGGCTGTGACAATTCAAAGTGTTGTGAAAAAAAGCAAAGCCCCTATCGTGCTCACGCGGATGAAGACTTTGCCTGTTGAAAATGGCAAAGGGAGTGGTATTGCGATTACAAGAGCAGAGTTTTTAAAAATTCAAAAGTTCAGGAACTACATAGACAGTCTCAACGCAACAGCAAAGGGCAGAAGCATAAGAGACAGCCTTTTACACAATCGTCCGCACTTACTTGATAGTGTCAACTTGTTAATGAACCTCTATTCAGAACAATCAAAATTGGAAGAAAAATGAAAAAAGAAAAATTAAAAGATCACCGGAAGCGCAAAATGTTGCTGGTATTTCCCCTGCTCGTCATCCCGTTCTTTACCATGGCATTCTGGGCACTTGGAGGTGGCAAAGCAGGTGCTTCTTCCACCGAAAAGCGGGCGACCGGTTTGAACCTTGAATTGCCGAATGCGCAACTCAAAGACGACAAGGGGGAGAACAAACTCAGTT